>NZ_JBQXDJ010000007.1:0-114314 GCF_052601015.1 Chitinimonas violaceus
AATGCCGATTTGGATAAGTGGTTGTATCGCTACCGGCATTTGGTCGAGAACGCCTTTGCGAGGCTGAAGCATTACCGTGCAGTGGCGTTCCGGTTCGACAAACTGAAACGGAACTATGAAAGCATGGCTGCCATGGCCTGTGGGTTTCTATGGCTACCTATGTGAAACGTCAACAGACCCTAGGTACATGAGGATTTTGAGCAGCACATAAGCCCTGATCACAGCTACGCAGCACGATCGTGAACAGGTTCTAAGAACCTGTTCAAAGTCTTCTGCGCGTCAGCGATACGGCGTTGAAAACACCCTCTGATTGCTCATTTACCATAAGTAAACTCCGCATCCTCGGCTGTTTTTGCCTTGTCTCGCTCTAGCTCGTAAGACTTTAAACAGGTTCTAAGCCAGCTTGGCTAGCTGCGTCTTCAGCTTACCCACCGTCTCGCTGAAATCGGCAAGCCGCTTCCTCTCCTGCTCCACCACTGCCGCAGGGGCTTTATCGGCAAACGCCGGATTAGCCAACTTGGCGGTAGCCTTGACGATTTCTCCTTCGAGGCGCGTAACTTCCTTGCTTAACCGGATGGTTTCAGCAGCCTTATCGATTTCCACCTTCAGCATCAAACGGGTAGCACCCACAACCTGCACCGGGGCATCGTCTTCGGGTAAGTGGCCAACCACCTGCACTTCTGCCAAGCGACCCAGCAACTGCAGATAAGGGCCGAACTCTGCCAGGTCAGCGGCAGCCCCCTCAAGAAACAACGGCACGCGTTGCGATGGGCCCAAGTTCATTTCAGAACGCAGGGTACGCACCGCCATGGTCAGGGCACGGAAGGTCTCCATGCGTGCATTGGCTGCCGCGTTGATCTTATCGGGCTGGGCAATCGGCCACTGCGCCAGCATCAACGACTCTGTCTTCTTTGCGTTTGCAAGTGGCGCTACTGTCTGCCATAGCTCTTCAGTAATAAACGGTGTAATCGGATGCGCCAGACGCAGCGCCACCTCCAACACACGCACCAACGTTCGGCGAGTAGCCCGCTGCTGTGCTTCATTACCGTTCTGGAGCTGCACCTTGGCCAACTCCACGTACCAATCGCAGTATTCGTTCCACACAAATTCGTAGATGGACTGGGCAGCCAAGTCGAAACGATAGGTATCCAACGCTTCGGTTACTTCCAGCTCGGTCTGTTGCAGACGGCCAATGATCCACTGGTCGATAAAGCTGAACGCCAACGGCAGGCTTTCGTCCTGGCCGCAATCCTTGCCATCGACATTCATCAATACAAAGCGGGTGGCATTCCACAGCTTGTTGCAGAAGTTGCGATAACCCTCTGCACGCTTGAAATCGAAGTTCACATTGCGGCCCAACGTGGCGTAGCTGGCCATGGTGAAGCGCAATGCGTCCGTACCGTAAGCTGGAATGCCCTCTGGCAACTCCTGGCGGGTTTTCTTTTCCACCTTGGGGGCAGTTTCCGGCCGGCGCAGGCCCGTGGTTTTCTTGGCGATCAAGGGTTCAAGCGCGATGCCGTCGATCAGGTCGACGGGGTCGATCACGTTCCCCTCCGACTTCGACATCTTCTTGCCTTCGTTGTCGCGCACCATGCCATGGATGTAGACATCCTTGAACGGTACCTTGCCGGTGAAGTGGGTCGTCATCATGATCATGCGCGCCACCCAGAAGAAGATGATTTCGTAACCGGTTACCAGCACGCTGGAGGGCACGAACATCTTCAATTCCGGCGTCGCTTCCGGCCAGCCCATAGTACTGAAAGGCACCAGGGCCGAACTGAACCAGGTATCAAGCACGTCGGCATCGCGGCGCAAGGTCTTGCCTGGGGCCTTCGCCTGGGCTTCGGCCTCGGAACGGGCGACATAGATATTGCCGTCCTCGTCATACCACGCAGGGATCTGATGTCCCCACCAAAGTTGGCGGCTGATGCACCAGTCCTGGATATTGTTCATCCACTGGTTGTAGGTATTAACCCAATTCTCTGGAATAAAACGCACCTGTCCGCTTTCAACCGCTTCGATGGCCTTTTCGGTAATGCTCTTGCCTGTCGGGTCGCCCTCGCCCACCTTGGTCATGGCCATAAACCACTGGTCGGTCAGCATAGGTTCGATCACCGAACCGGTACGATCGCCACGCGGCACCTGCAGCTTATGCGGCTTAACTTCCACCAGGTAACCCTGTGCCTGCAAATCTGCCACCACCGCCTTACGGGCCGCCTTGGTATCAAGGCCAGCGTACGCGGCTGGTAAAGGAATCGACTCAGCCGGCTTGCCATCAAAGCTAAATACTTCGGCATTGGCCAGCATATTGGCTTGCAAGCTCATGACGTTGATCAGGGCGGTGTTATGGCGCTTACCTACCTGATAGTCGTTGAAATCGTGTGCTGGCGTGATCTTGACGCAACCGGTTCCAAAAGCAGCATCGACATATTCGTCCACGATCAGCGGAATCTGCCGCCCTGTCAGCGGCAATTGCAATTGTTTGCCATGCAGGTGGGTGTAGCGCTCGTCGGATTCACTCACCGCTACCGCTACGTCACCCAGCAGGGTTTCCGGACGAGTGGTCGCCACCACGATGGCTTCTTCACTACCCACCACCGGATAGCGGATATGCCACATCTGGCCGTCTTCTTCTTCGCTTACCACTTCAAGGTCCGACACCGCCGTACCCAGCTTCGGGTCCCAGTTCACCAAGCGCTTGCCGCGGTAGATCAGGCCCTGCTCGAATAGCCGTACGAATACTTCAGCCACAGTCTCCGAACGCACGCTGTCCATGGTGAAATATTCGCGGCCCCAATCAACCGAGCAACCCATGCGACGCATCTGACCAGTGATGGTGCCGCCAGACTTCTCCTTCCATTCCCACACCTTGGTGTTGAAAGCTTCGCGCCCCATATCATGCCGCGATATACCTTGCTCGCCCAATTGGCGCTCCACCACGATCTGAGTAGCGATACCGGCATGGTCGGTACCCGGTACCCACAAAGTGTTGTGGCCTTTCATTCGGTAGTAACGCGTCAGGCCGTCCATAATGGTCTGATTAAAGGCATGGCCCATATGCAGCGTGCCGGTGACATTGGGCGGCGGCAATTGGATGCTGAAGGCGGGAGCTGCTGCGTCCATACTTGGCTTGAAGTAGCCGGACGTTTCCCAGTGGGCATACCAACGGCGCTCGATATCACCGGGTTCGAAGCTTTTGGCGAGTTCCATGATGCAGATCTTGTGTGTTTCGGAAGCTGCGGATTATACGGGGAAAAGCGCCCTAGCCGGGCTGCAAGCGCCGGCTCGAATGCATCGCGAAAAATTGGCAGCAGGTAAGACACAGCAAGACCGGGAATTGGCACACGACTTCAGTACCAACAAGGTGTAAGCACCAGACCATGCGGTACCTGCCCCTACCCCGCCATCAAGTACCCAATGCGTTAAGCTTCATCGCACTGGGCTTGCTGTTGTTGGCACTGCTGGCAGCCAGCAGTGGAGAGATTGCTATCCCCATATGGCGTATTCCTGGCCTGTTGTTGGCAGTACCAGCCGATCAAACCGGCCAGACATTACGTTCTATTCTGGTGGATATCCGGCTGCCAAGGATTGTGCTGGCCCTAGTTTGCGGTGCAGCATTGGCCATAGCCGGCAGCACAATGCAAACCGCATTTCGCAGCCCACTGGCTGAGCCAAGTCTGATCGGCGCTTCATCGGCAGCGGCATTAGCGGCATTGCTTGCCGTACGTGGCGTTCCGGATATGGCTGCCTTGCCCGCCGCCTTCGCGGGCAGCCTGGCCGCCATCTGGTTGGCATGGTCCATCGGCCACAGCCGTGGCAGTGCGCAGCTGTTGCTGACGGGCGTGGCAATCAATGCAATGGCCAGTGGTGGTCTGGCTTTATTGGATGAACATGCCTATGTCCCACGCAATGCAGCCCTTTGGGCATGGGGCAGCCTTACAAATGGCAGCTGGGCCAGCCTTGCTTGGCAGGTACCCGCCCTGTGTGCCTGCAGTTACCTTATCTGGCGTGAATACCGTGCGCTGGATGCCTTGATGCTGGGCGACAGAGAAGCTTACCACCTTGGGTTTGACCTGCTGGGTTTACGCCGCCGGCTGCTGGTGTTGACTGCACTTCTGGTCGCACTCACTGCTTCGGTATGCGGCGCATTAAGTTTCGTTGGTCTTGTCGTTCCCAATTTGGCTCGCTATGTCATGGGACCGGGCCATCGCTACCTTATTCCTGCCGCAGCACTGACCGGAGCAGGTTACCTTCTTTGTGTGGATTGGCTGGCCCGCACCGCTTTACCCACCGAGCTTCCCCTTGCCGCACTGCTCAATCTGATTGGTGCACCGTGTCTGCTTTATCTACTGATTAAAAACCGACACTGAGCGCGTCTTTACACCGCCATCCCACGTCAAGCCATAGGGTTACCGGATAATGGCCAGCCTCCGTTATCAAAACCGTGCACGCCATGCTGACCTTACTGTTGCGCCTTTTTCTTTCAGTTTGCATCTGCTTGGCAAGCCAGATCTGCTACGCAGCTGAAGATGTGCGTTGCCACGTTAGTTATGCGGGGAAAACCCATTTGCTGCAGGCCAAACCAACCCCAATTCCCTATCAGGTAGGCACAACAGCCATCGGCTCTTATTTTTTGTTTCGCATTGTGTTCGAAACCACCCCCAAGGCGCTCGCCGCTATCAAGCTCTATACCTATGCCGATCGTGAACAGGGCGCAACCCCGATTCATCAGGCCACTCATCCTTATCCGATCAAGCGCCAACAAGGACGGTATGGTTTTACAGGCTTGCAAACCGTGTACGAGCCGGTACGGGACGGTGAGTTGCAATACTGGTGTGAACTCGGCACCGGTATCACAAACCGCGGGAGGTAATCATGAGGCTGCGGGAATTGCTATGGCTGACCTGTACACTCACCGCCTTGGCAACACAGGCCAACACGGTACGTCTACTCATCGCTGGCGACATCATGCTTGACGATGGTCCTGGCAAGACGATTGCAGCTGGTGGCGACCCACTCGCACCATTCGACGCTTTCTTGCGTGATGCAGATTACCGGATCGCCAACCTGGAATGCCCAATCGCCACGGTTGGCAAGGGGCTCGAAAATAAGATTTTCACCTTCCGTGCGCATCCAAGAGTCGTCGAGAAACTCAAAGGCCGGTTTGATGCCCTGGCGCTGGCCAATAATCATTCTGGTGACTATGGCCGCGATGCTTTCCAGGAAACTATTCAACACATCAGAGCTGGTGGCATCGCCCACTTCGGTGGCGGACGCAATCTGGCCGAGGCGCATAAGCCACTATGGGTAGAACGTAAGGGCTTGCGTATTGCCCTTCTCAGTTACAACGAATTCAAACCTCGTAGTTTTGAAGCCGGCGCCAATCAACCAGGGATAGCCTGGAGCGAAGACAGCCATGTGGTCCAAGACATCGAAGCTGCCAGGGCTGCAGGCGCCGATATCGTCATCCCCTTCATGCACTGGGGCTGGGAGCACGAGACCGAACCCAACAGCCGTCAACAACAATTGGCTCAATTGATGATCGACGCCGGTGCAGATGCAGTAGTTGGGGGGCATCCGCACGTTACTCAAGGCGCTACCCTATATCGCGGCAAACCCATCATATGGAGCCTGGGGAACTTTGTATTTGATGGCTTCACCGAGGGGCCTGGACGTATCGGCTGGCTATTACGGCTTGAACTCGACAAGCAAGGTGTACAGCGTTGGGACACTATCACAGCTCATATGGATGATGCCGGTACCCCGCGTCCGCTATTGAACCACCCTAGCCCGTGCGGAGAACGTGGCAAAGAAGGCATACAGAACTGTTTGAACACACAAACAGACTGACGTGTCTATTTAACTTGCTGGTAGAAACCCGCTCAAAGCCCAGTTCTATTTGATTATTGGCTAGCCTTTGATTCACAACACATGGGCTGTCGATACTAAAAAATCAAATCCCCTGACCTTGTTCGGGTACAGGGGATAAGAAATTCAATTACGTTAAGTATTTATTGCCAGTAGGCAGATGAACGTCCATCCGTGTTAACCCAAGGCTGAGAATACGTACAACGCGAGGGAGCACAAGTACTACCGTAGATAGGATAATTGCCTGACTGGGCGCCATCGATAATTACGGTAAACGTGTAGCTCTGCCCATTAAACAGAACCTTGTCACCGCCCCGATACTGACGATATTCATCAAAAGTACTTGTGGCTTTCGTACCTCCACCGCCCGAAGTACCTCCACCGCCCGAAGTACCTCCACCGCCAGTGCTACCGCCGCCACTACCCGCACTGGTCCAGTAGGCATTTAACCAGCCACCATGTCTAAATGGGCTGCGCTCCCCGCAGGAGGATGGATCACAGGACCCACCCCAGATCCAGTAAGTGCCGCCGGGCTGATTGTTTACCAACAGCGTGAGTGTGTAGCGTTTGCCACCGACTTCGGCAACGCTACCATGCATGTACTTACCACCACTCTCGTACTTGCTGACGTTACCACCGCCAGTACCAGTACCAGTACCAGTACCAGTACCAGTACCAGTACCACCGCTACCCGGCTTGTAGTAGCTATCGATTACTGCACTGGCAATTCGTTCATTCACAACGTGCCAAGGCTGGCCCAAAGTCCGCATACGGGAATTTTCTGTCGGGCGATACATACCCTGGTCACAATAACGGGCACCAGCGAATAAACCCACCGTACCATTAGGTACGCGATTAGTCGGTGTGGGGACTTGTACATTGGCGGGGATCAGATTGCTCCATTTCGCAGCGTAACGCGAACTCTGCAAGGTTGCATTGCCCTCACTTGGCTCATTGCCTTTGTTACAGGTACCGTAGTCATATTCGTCAGCCAAGCGGAAAAGCGTATGGCCTATTTCATGCAAAGCTAATTCGATAGCACTGTCAGCCATGGTCAAAACCGCAGTTCGACCGCCAGAACCACCGTAACGCGTTGTATTAGCCACCACCACTATCAGGTCACGCGCATCTGCAGCAGTTACTGCCCCAACAATATTGAGCACCTTAGTATTGTCAGCGCAGACTAGGCGCTCTATGCCGCTGCAAGCTGCTTCCACTCCTAGGGCAGTATCCCTGCGAATATTCTTATCCAGCTCAGTCACACCGGAATTGTTACTCACCACGTCGACCCGGCGGATATTCATGCGGTCCTGCTTAGACGCAAACAACGGATCAACCAATAGGCCATCTGCCACCTTCTTTGCATCACTCGCCCACTTACCCATCTCGTTGGCAGTATACCCATCACCAATCAATACGATATCCAGCCGGCTGGCAGAAGACCCCGTGTTATGGAGCATCGTTGTAGTTGCTGGTGCAGCATCCATCATCGCTTGTGGTTTATTGATCAGATTATCAATCAGCTTACGGCTGAACTTCGTAGTGGTAGATGTGCCGACTATACTCGCCTCAGCAGCCATCCCAGTATTCGACACACTGCGGACAGGCTTCGATACAAGTTCGATGCGATCCAATTTTGCCGAGGATGGAACTCGCACCTCGAAAGCGGTCTGGGGTTGCAGAATCGGCTTTACCTGCTCAATCTGCCCAGTACTCGGATCAAAGGCTTCAGCATGCAGAACTGCCGGGTTCTCTACTCTGCTGCGGAATATCTCCTTACCCTTGCTATCACGCCCCACAACGTAGATATCCGACGCACTGGCTTTTGCCGTATCGGGTGTCGTGGAGAAATCGCCAGTCTGAGCATGAGTCAACTCATAATCACTTGCGCCACGATTGTTGGTTTGCGTAACTCGTAGCAGTAAGTTATCGGCTGAATGAGCCACCTGACCTAGCACGGCAACTCCCAACCAAAGCGGGATTGAATAATGTTTCATGATGTCCTTCTATCTTAAAATTAATTCAACAAAAGTTATGAACACAGAACGGTCTAGGCAAACTCATAAAAGCTATACACACTTTTTCCACCTGCTATCGATTACCACAATCCATCAGTATTTCTGGGCATAACATCAGCGTATTGCGCAACCAAGTGACCCACCACTTCAAATTAGTTATTTGCAATGACGTACGCCAAACGATCCGACGTAGCTACATGCAAAATCGCGAGGCAGCATATTTTTGATGACATTTGCATGTCAATGAACAAACTCACCCTACTAATGCCATTCCGTCCCTGGCTTTCGTACAGGCCATTGTTAAGGCATTGAGCTGACGGGGTTTCATGCTTTACTTGCATCCCCTACCGTTCAGCGGCTCTCTTCAGAAAAATTACCTTTGAGAAGAGCCTTATTGCCACCCTGCACGCTCCCCCCAAAAAATATCTTCCGACTTCTGCTCTTCGCCCTGCTGACCGCCACTTGTGACGAATCGTGAACAGTTTCCGGGTTGCTAAGAAGCCAACGTAAGTGGCGCTAGCAAGCACAGAAGAGCAGCCTAAGCCATTAATAAAAAACGTGTTTTTCCACAGATCAACCGACAAAAGCTAGTGTTTTCTCTACTTGTGCCATCTTTGTGAATCTGCACAATCGGGGCATTACTACTAAAAGAGCAAGCGATGTCTTCACGTGCAAGTTGGGGTTCCAAACTAGGATTTATTTTGGCGGCTTCAGGGTCCGCCGTCGGCTTGGGAGCTATTTGGAAATTTCCCTATGTAGCAGGGAAAAATGGCGGTGGTGTATTTCTGCTGGTTTATTTGGCCTGCGTCTTCACTATTGGTATTGCAATGTTGCTGGCTGAAATGGTGATTGGCCGTTCCGCTAAAAAATCTGCAACAACTGCTTACCGCGATTTAAAAGGCGGGGCATGGCCCTGGGCTGGGCGGCTCTCAGTCCTTTGTGTCTTTATTGTTCTGGCATTCTATTCCGTTGTAGGTGGATGGACATTTTCCTACCTATTGCGATCGATTACCGGTGAAATACTGACGCGAGACACTGCAGCATTGGGGAGTTTATTTAACTCATTCATAGCCAGCCCCACCCAGGCTTTAATTTATACAGGTCTATTTTCCATCGTTACCGCAGCAATTGTATTGGGTGGCATTGAAAAAGGCATCGAGCGTGCCAGCAAAATCCTGATGCCCGCATTATTCATCTTGATGCTTATTCTGATTTCACGCTCTTTGACATTGCCCGGTGCTATCCACGGCGTGATGTATTTCATTACGCCTGATTTCACAAAATTCAGTAGTGAAATGGTTATCGAAGCCATGGGCCTCGCTTTATTTTCCCTATCAGTTGGTGGAGGGATGATTATTGCCTACGGTTCTTATATTGCACCGGAAACAAAACTTGTCGGTGCTACCCTCTGGATTACTGTATTGGCAACCTTGGCAAGTTTATTGGCAGGGTTAATGGTTTTACCGGCCGTATTTGCTTTCAATGTCGACCCCGCTGCAGGACCAGGCCTGACATTCATCACGATGCCCGCTTTATTTGCGCAAATGCCGGCAGGGCAATTCTTCGCGATTGGCTTCTTTCTGTTGCTGATATTCGCGGCACTCACATCATCGGTATCCATTCTGGAACCGATTGTTTCGTTCTTGATGGACGAATTTGGCATGCAGCGTAAGCAGGCAACCATCACTACTGCCATCGCGGCATATGGCCTCAGCATACCCGCAGCGTTGTCATTCGGCCCCTTGGCTAACGCTACACTCTTTGGGAAGAACCCGTTTGACCTCATGGACTATGTGGCATCCAACATCATGATGCCCGCAGGTGGCTTGCTGGCAGCCCTCTTTGTTGGCTGGATAATCTGGCCACGTATCCACAATGAGCTCAGTGCCCAAGGTGCGGGCCGCATCTTGCCGGTTTTCCGTGTGCTGTGCGCGGTAGTCGCACCTATCGTCATTTGCGTGGTGTGGTTCCACAACCTTTAACCCGCCTCGCTAAAACGATTCAGGGCACTCGCTGAAGACCAACGCTTTAGTGTGATACAGGATGCGGATAAGTCTTACCGCGCTGTATCACAACAGAGTTGTGGCTTTTAGGTGTGTCCTTGTTCAATTTCTGCGGCAGAAAAGAGCATTAATCGCATATAGGTACACAACCACTTATTAGTTTCGAGATAATTCTGTTGCTTAGCAATTAGCTCCTTTACGCAAATCTAATAAGACCTATTCATGCGACCCTATCCGCTTTACCTCAGCATACTGGCTTTAGCTTTCAGCCTGATCTCCAATTCGGCTTATGCCAGCACCAATACAGATCGCACAGATATTGCTCGTGCTCTCTTAATGAAATTGATACGTGAAGAGGGTGGTGTTGACGCACGCGTTCTTGCTGCGCCACTCGCCTTTCCACGGCAAATGACTTCACGCGAATTTTTACGCAGCCTACAAGCCAGCTGGGTAGATAAGCAAAATCTTCAGCCTATCAATGTTCCAACCGCTGTGAGAAATTGGGGAAGTGGTGGCGGCAATTCACCCTGGCAATTTAGCGATGCGCAAATGCAGCGTTATTTCCAAAATCTGTTCGGTACCACGATTGCCGGACTGCGCAACCAAGGCTATATATTCCAGCTCTCAAAAAACGACTTGTTTCATGGGCATATTTTCTCATTCGAGCACGACGGTATTACCGATTACGGTATCGTATTCCATGCCAAGGAATATCCTAATGATGCCGATATCGTCGAACAGAACGGTGGTAAAGGCGCCGACAGTCATTTTTCCACGGCAGAAAGCGCATACAAATTACGTAATCTGATTTGGATAGCCTCAGTATCCAAAATCTGGGCTATCCATGCCAGCCGACCTACGCTGACCCCGCTTATCACTGCAGAATGGCTCGATCCACAAAGCGACGACCCGTTCATGCAAAACCTATATCGACTACAGCTAAAAGCGCTGACTTTGCAGGACATATACTTCAGCAGCCTAGGCAGGTCTCTAGGCAGCATCAACTATTTCACACGCGAGACTATCTTACAGCTGACCAATCAACCTGTTGGAAGCGCTGTCGCGAAAGACCTTCTGTACTTTTAAATTAGGGGCTATTCCAGCAAGGACGGAAATGAAGAAGCATTCCATCCAATAGCAAACCACTTCAACAACTTACCTCTCTATGGCTGGGCTTAGAGATGAATAGTCCTCACAGATTAGTGACAATGCCCTTCCATTCAACATACCATTGTCATTGAGAAGCCTTTAATTCATCTACGGACCGGGGCAGCTCATATCGCCAAGACGACACCTCAGTTGGTAATTTCAAATGATGTTCAAGAGGAAATTCATGCAGTACATCAAGAAATGCATCGTTGGACTTGTATTATCCATCCCCCCCCTCGCGTATGCCGACGACTCACTTTATTACATGAACTCAGGAGCTATTTGGGATAGTTCTCAGTTTCTAATTGGCGCTGTCATGCAATCCAGTATTAAGCCCGAACCAATCCAGCTTAAGATTGACTTTGAAACTTGGAATGCTAGTACGACATGGCTCAATGGCTCGCTGAAACTGGGGCAAGGTACCGTCAAACTTGCATTCGGCAGCCAACCACTGTCGAGTTCAGGAACTGCGCCAGAACTTGTAAATGTTCCCTGGACAGCTGGTAACGCCAACAATATTGAATACCGTGATGAAATATTTGGTCGTACATTCTTAAAACAAAGCCCCAGCCCAGAGGGAGAACGTTATCTCACCATCTATAGCGACCAACCTTTGATCGGTTTAGCCGCAGTTACCTACAACCGTACAAGCAATACCTGTAACGATGTTCTGTCCGCAAAGCTTTACAGCGGCCATGACTTGGCCACGGCCAAGCTGATGGAAAATAAGATAAAACCATCTCCCATCCCTGCAAACCCAGAGTGCTTAGGGCAAAGTGGCAAAGTGGACGTAGTCATGGCTATCGCTAACAAGCCTCGGGGTTCCAAAGTGAGCGAGACTTTCAACTACGCTGTGATCGACCTGGGCAGCAAGCAAAAGCAAATGTCGCTCGATAACTTGGTGTTCTACTTCGCGCCACAACCTTAACCGGTAAGCGGTACAGCTCTCCCTCACCGGGGAATTAGGGCATGTACCCGGAAAGCCGATGCAGGACTCACTCCATGCATCGGCTTTTCTGTTTTCGGCTCATACTGACTACCCGTTCAAACTCCGTTGATGGCTGGCTAATATCGTCTCAACGGGCGAGAGCCCAGCATACATACATCAAATACCACCGCGCTAACTCATACCTATTCCTCCTACGGGCTATAACCAATTAAAAGACTAGGTGCCGTTTCGAGCACTGCAATTCCATTTTCCCCGGGAGTTGTAATGCGATGTGTCGTCAACCAGCTGCATTGGATAGGTGGTTTGCTGTTCCTATCCGCCACGCAAGTCTATGCAGCTGAGCCGGTGAAAATCACGGTTAGCCCCTGGTGCCCCTATATTTGCGATGACCAAACTGCTCCAGGCGCTTTGGTTGAGATCACCACGGCTGCGCTGCGGAAAGGAGGATTCTCAAGCACGTTTACCAAACTGCCTTGGCTACGCCAAATGGCCAGTACACAGAGCGGGGCTATGGATGCGGTGCTGGGTATCGTCAAGACCGATGCCCCCGATTTGATTTTTCCTACCCGGTCAACAGGCCGCTACCAACCCTGCTTTTACGTCCTCGCTACATCTAACTGGGAATATAACGGTATAGCCTCACTCAAGTCTGTGCGGTTAAGCGTACTTAAAGGACAGACATTTAATAACAAGGAAATGGATAGTTATATTCGTAACGGTGGTACAGGGAAAGGAACCATCGACTTTCTCAGTACCGAAAACTACCTGCCACAACACTTCCAGAAACTGATACTGGGCCGCGTCGATGTCATGCTCGATGACGCAAAGGTGGCCAGTCATTATCTCGAGCAAACCCATCAGACAAGCCATTTCAAGCAAGTAAGCTGCCTTGAAACAACACCTATCTGGATTGGCTTCTCTCCCCTAGGGAAGCACTCCCAAGACTACGCTGCCGCATTTGATGAAGGGCTGGAGGCCATACAAAAGTCAGGCCAGCTTAAAGCGATTATCAAGAAATACGGTATGGACGAAGCCTCGTTTTAACCGGCCTGGAAGTAAATCATCCGCAAAGATAGGTAATAGATTACCGGCTATAGCCACCAAACCCATCGCTGTGCTTTGTCACATCCAGCATTACCCCCTCCAGTAAACCCACCATCCTTTCCCAAGCCATATAAATGCATCCGATGCCAAAAGGATACAACCTCGCCTTGGTAAAACTATGCCAATTGCCGCTCAGGATTCGTTCAGCATAACTCGCCTAATGTGTGCAGCACGGACGGCCGCTGCAGGGTGCAACGGTCGAATCGGAAAACATTTTGAAAGGATCACACCATGAAGAAGTTGTTTACCGCCTTGATCGCCACCTCTTTTGCCGCAGCTTCGTTTGGCGCAATGGCTACAGAAACACCCGCCGCAAAACCCGCTGCTGTACCAACACCAGTCGCTACGCCAGCAGCACCTGCAGCAAAGCAAGTAGACCCAGCCATCAAGCCTGTAGAAGCAACCAAGCCAGTAGAACATGCTGCAAAGTCGACTTCCAAGAAGCACAAGAAGGCAGAAAAAGTAGAGAAGGCGGAAAAGGCTGACGCCACCAAGCACGAAAAAGGTGAAGCCAAGCCCGATGGCAAGCAATAAGCTGCCCGCAACTCACTACTTTTCTTTCAGCTTGGCTGTCGCAGCGCTGAAATACAGAAGTAAAACAACACCGGCCCAAGGCCGGTGTTATTGTTTCTACAAGCTATATCGCTAGTGTTAGACAGGCAACGGCTTGAACAGTCGTTTAGATGAACCTCCGCCCTTTGCTAGGGGTTATTTTGATCACTTTGCCGAATCCGGCCCGCCTGAATGGTGGACCGACCGGGATGAGTGCGTGCATTTAGACGGCAATGCCGACTGGGTGCACTGTGATGATGACTTTTTGCCTCGAATGGTTTGCTTGTAGATGAAGAAAGCCGGGTCGGTTTATCCCAAACCAGCTTTTCCTCAAATAAGCGCATCAAGGGCGCGAGTGTGTTACCACATTGATGATGAATGGGGAAACACGGTTGGTGTTTCATATCCACGAAATACGTCTTTTTTAGGAACGCAAAAGATTTTCAATGGACAAGCTTTATTTCGAAAACCATCTTCCCTATGAAATGGATCTGAATTTATTTTCAGCATCTGCTATTAGTGCCGCAATTTCTTTATCAGCAGCATTGTCAGACCTACGCAGAATGTCCAAACCCAGCAGAATTCCAGAGAGCGCCGCGCGATTTTTTGTTTTGGCCAAAGTTTTCTTTAGCAATCTCAAGGCTCTGACCGGCTCCATGGCTCGAGAAACAAAGTCGAAAAATGCATATGCAAGCGCCTCATCCTGAACCAAATCATAGTGACGCTCAATTCCATCAAACAAGCTATTCAACTGGGCGTCAGAAAATTTTTCCTTGTCGGAATAAAGAGCCATAACCAAGTATTCAAGCCCCGGCCTTGCGAGCAATATCGCATCGGAGAACACTCGACTAATAAATCTGAAATGTTCTTCGGGCATCCTTTCAATGCCGAGAAGTGAATCCTCAAACTCATTCGAAACCTGATGAGCAGGCCCCGGATTTCTTAATTTATCGGGGTCCGATAATCGATGATATGCAGCGTCAAAATCCATATAGTCTCCTTCAAGGCGCGACTGCGTTGGCTGGAATAGTCCACCAAAGCGGCGGCAACAAGGACGGCAACATCCGAGCACACCGATAGGCTACATAGGCTGCGGCGCCGGCTCCTGCGGCCTTGGCTACGGTAGAGCCAGATGGGCACACCTCACATGAGTTTGACGAGGCATTGTCGTCGTCCCCACCACCGCAGTCTTCGTCGTACTTCTTCTCAAGGCGCCTAGTCTGCTGATCGCGGATGTTAACTAGCGTGCGATGCCCACGGCGGGTCGCATAAAACGTCTCGTTTGCTGGGTTTGGTAGTCGCTCCGGAAGCCCGAACTGATCCTGATCGAGTTCCTGCATTCGTTTCGCAACCTCATCGCGTCCTCTCTGAATTTTGTTCCGAAGGTCACGACAATATGCGCTGTTAGGACTTTGCTTTGCCTGTCCAAACGGATCGCTGTAGCTGAGCGGATTACCGTAAACATAGCCGTAGGTATTGATCCCCCCGCCAATCCTATCGAATCACTTTGCAAATACCGTCCAGTTTTCGGATCGTAATCCCGGAAGTAGTTGTAGTGGTTACCGGCTTCCTTATCGAAATACTGCCCCGGGAAGCGCAGGTTGAAGGCGTACTTCGCCCCTGTCCCTTCCGGGTCTTCGTTCGCGTTGGACGCACCAAATGGTTCACCGAGTTCCCACGCCCAGATGGCGCGTTTGGTGGCATCGGTCACCAGCCGTGGTGTGCCCAGGTGATCGGTATGGATGTTACGGACATCGATGCCGTTATCAACAAGTGCAACCGGGGTATCGCCGAAATAGAGGTACTCGCGTTTGAATTTGCCGGTTTGATCCGATTCCGCAATCAACCGGCCCCATTGGTCGTAATGGAACAGGGTGGTGGTACCCTGGTAGGTCTTGGCAACCCGTTCACCAAGTCCATTTATGGTGAATTGCGCCCCCGAGGCTTCGATCAGTCGGCCTCTTGCGTCGTAGCTGTAACTGCCATTGCCGCTGGTACGGCTGCCATTGGCGTCGTATTGGTAAACAGGATTGCTGCCACCATTACCCGAGCTGGCTTTCAGTCGGTTACTGCTTGCATCGATATCTTGTGAGAAGACCGCATCGTCGCTACGTAAGGATTTGCGATTGCCATTGGCGTCATAGCCATACCCCTGGCTGGGCGAGAACGGAAAGCCATTGCGGGTAATAACACGGCCATCTTTCCATTCAGTCAGGCGGTCCAGGTTGTCGTAGCCGTAGCTATGAGTTTGCCCAATCGGTAGCCCCAGGCGTTGCAACAGCCTTTCCCACCACCCGCCGCTGATCTTCTGGCTGGTGATTCGACCAGCAGTGTCGTAACCCAGGGTCAGCGTACTGTCACCGAGGCTCATGCTGGTGAGCTGGTTGAGATTGTCGTAGCTGCTTGTACGGACTTCGCCGTTGCCATAGGTCCAACTTTGCACCTGACCAAATGGCCGATACTTCAGGTTCTGGATAATGATCTTCTCTGCAGCAGTACCTTGCTTGGTGGTGACTTTGCTGACTTGGCCGGCTGCGTCGAAAAAGAAGGTGACAATACGGCCACTGGGGTAGGTCAGCTTGTTCAGCCGTCCTGCTGTGTCGTAGCCATAGCTGGCGGTGTAGTCCTTGTTCCAGGTCGAGCGCTTTTCACTCGCTAGTCTGCCCAGGCTGTCGTAGCTGTAGCCAATCTTGCCGGTGGGGTTGGCAATCTCGGTGATCGAACCCGTATTGCTGCCGCTAGTACCGTAGGTGTAGGTCTGTGTTTTGCCATCGGCGAAGGTGAGCTTCTTGACCCGGCCTGTCGTGTCGTACTCGTACTGGGTCTTCTGGTTCTTGGCATCAGTACGGGTAGCCAGCAGGCCACCATTGAGGCGGCTGTACTGGGTTATCCCGGTATCGGGGCTGGTTTGCTTCAGCAGCTCATCAAAGCCGTTGTACTCGTAGCTGGTAACCAAACCACGAGGGTCAGTGACGCTGACCAGGTTGTCCGCAGCGTCGTAAGCGTAGCGGATGACGCCACGCGCTGGATCGGTAACGGTACTTAGGCGGTTAAGGGCATCGTAGGTATAGGTGGTGACTCGACCGAGGTTGTCACGCATCTCGGTGCGGTTGCCATTGGGGTCATAGCCATAACTGACCCAGCTGCCATCGGGACGGGATTCCTTTTGCAGACGACTGAGGACATCGAACTCACGCTTGACGCTTTGGACGGTGGCGGCGTAAGCCGGTGTCAGGATGATACAGGCGGTAGCCAAGGCAGCGAGTAATGCGCTGGCTTTCAGCGACATAGCGTGAGCATTGAATCGCATGGCTTAGCTCGCTTTGAGAGTAGGCTGAATAGGAGCGCTGCGTTCGGTATCAATGCGTTCAATCAGCGCACTGAGGCCACCATTGGCGTCCTGTACTGTTTCTTCAATACGGTTGCCCGCGGCATCCAACACATAGCGAACCGAATTGCCGAGTTTGTCTCGTATGACAATCAAGCGATGGGCATCGTCGTAGGTATAGGTCAGCTGATTACCGTCTGGGGTCGCAACACTGCTCAGTAGACCGGTGACGGTGTAGCCATAGGTGGTCGTCAGTGTGCCAATCTTCTGGCTGATCAAACGACCCCGTGAGTCATACGCCAAGGTGATGACGGCCCCATTGGGTTGGGTAATGCTGAGTGGCAGACCATCTGGGTTGTACTGGGTATAGCGGGTCGTACCTACTGCATCACCCATGCTGGCGAGATTACCAGCCGCGTCGTAGGTGTAGCGTGTAATTCGGCCTGCCGCATCGGTACTGTCGATCAGTCTGTTCTGTGCGTCATAGCTCCAACGCCAACTGCGGCTGCTGTTATTACTCAGGTCGTTCATCGTCTGGTTAGTCAGATTTCCTGCACCGTCATAGGTGAACTCACGACGGCGAGTGGGCTCGATAATTTTGGTAGGAAGGCGTAGGGTGGGGTGCCATTCGGTGGATATCGTGCGCGCCTGCGGGGCTCCCTCGGCCTCAATGCGCCGGGTTTCCAGTAAACGGGTCAGGTCGCTTTCAATCTTGGTGATGATCCCACGGCGATCGGTTAACTTGGACTGCAACCCACTGGCTTCGACTTCAAACTGCTGAACAGTGGAAGTACAACCAGGACAGCTCTCGGTTTTCGTCAGCAGGACAAGATAGCCTTTAACATTCTGAAACGTATAGGCGGTGGTCAAACCCAATGCACTGGTACTGCTAGCGCTCAAGCCACTGTAGGCAAGAGTGACTTTGTCTAAGCCATTGCCATGTTCGCTGCTGATGGCGCGACCTTGGTCGTCGTAGGTCCAGGTGGCAAACCGTACTCCGTCTTCGCCTTTGATCCCTGTCAGCAGTTTGTTGTCTTTGCCGTTTTCGTACAGGTATTGGCGAGTTTTGCCATCGGGATAGGTAACGGAAGCCAACCAGCCGTTGGGGTTGTAGCCATAGCGCAGGATCTGTGCACTCGGGGTTTTGATCGTCTCGATGCGATTTTGCGCATCATAGGTATACGTCAGGACACGGCCATTGGTATCGGTGATGGTAGTAAGTTTGCCAGCCGCGTTATAGCCATAGGTCAGCGTATAGCCATCGCGCTGCCGTTCACGCAGCAAACGACCGGACAGATCATAGCTTTCCACTGTGTTGTCCGGGGTGGTAAGTTGCACGCCCTCGGCTGAGACCTGCAGGCTGTAGCCGGTACCGTGTGATTCAGTGCCCCCGGCCTGTGGGAAGAGGAGACCCTTACCATCAGCACGTGTTGCCCGCCAGGAAGCATTTTCCTCCAGTAGCTTTTTGATGTCCTTGAAGTTGGCATCACGCCAGCCAGCTGCTTTGCTATTGTAGTGGCGCACCACAGCCAGCCGGTTGGCGCCAACACCCAGATAGTCGACTTCCTGTTGGTATTTATTGCCGGTGGCAGGTTGAATTGGGTTACCACACTGTGCCACGGCAGGGGCGTTGGTGGTGCTTGCGGTACTCGTTGTACTGACGTCAGTGGGCGAAGTTTGAGATGCTTGATCGGTCTGACATCCGAAGTTGATAGGGTCGTGATCGACGGCTTCGTCTATGCATCCGCCCTTACCGTCATCCTTCATCCCTTTGGGACAAACACACCCTTTGCCATTGTCTTCCTTGGGGGCCACGCATTGACCGAGGTGGCGGCAGGCAGTGACGGTCTTACCGTCTACTTCGGGCCAGACCGCTTCCCAACCTTCATCTCTAGGACAGACGCCCACGGCTGCCTGGGTGCCATTGATGACAGTACAGCCCCAAGTGGGTGTACACAGCATGCGGCTAGCATTCCAACCATCATGCGTGAAAGTCCAATCAGACCAAGATTGACCTGGCCCTAATTCGCTCGGTTTGCAAGGAGGGGCTTCCATCGCCGCACTTGGAGAGCCAGCTTGGCAAGGGGGATAACCCGCCGGGTGCCATAGGGTTGGCTTATAGACATAGATATATCGGGGATCGGGTGGGGCGGCGACAGTCTGTGCGCTTAAAAAGGCAACTAAAAGAAATAGAAAGGCAATAGGAAAGCGCATGATGGATAGCCGAATGGAGCGAAAATGGATAATAAGGCGGGAAATAAATCGGCCCACCACAAGATTCACTAGATATAGATGCCGGGCACAAGCCCCCGTTCGTGGCATGCCGAACGGCAGTACGCAAAGATGTGCGAGGGATGACATCAAACCGGCGCGCTGCGTAGCCGGGCATGGCGGACGTGTTTACGCACTGTGAGTGTTGGTAAGTTACTGTAACTTCAGATATTTACCATATCTATTCCGATAGGTCTGAACGGGTGATAGAGGGCACTCCCCCAACCAGACAGGTTATTATAAATTTGAATGTCAACTCATACTGATATACAATGCAAACCATTGTTGCATATGAAATTTTTATAAATCCTTATGAGTAGCGCAGGGTCTTGAACGGCAAAAAGCTGTCAGTACTTGCTGCTTCAGGGCTCGACTATGAATTTTGTATTCCGATGCAAACGGCGCATGTCGTGCGCCCTAAGTCTGTCTGTGTTGCTACATATTGGATTCCTGCTTTTCGCCATGCAGGGAGTCGTTAGCCTGCAATCTGCGAGCCCGCGCAGTACCATCAACGCGCAATTGGACCTCCGTACCCCGCTTACGTTAAGTCCATCCACCATCCTAACGAAGACCGTCCCTGCTGAACCCACACCGGCTGCTGTGTTGGAGTCACCTATAGAAGTACCGGCCGAACTACCCCCACCTGCAGAAGCACCACCAGCTCCTCAAGGCCCGACTGCAGCCACCGACTCCTTGACTGATGAGCAGCCGGTAGTTGGAGAGTTAATGGCGGACAGTGATGCAATCATCCAATGGCAAGACAAGCTACTACTTATTGGGCAAACAAACTTGCCGACTGGCCTCGATGGCGTGCCTTTGCAAGGTGAAGTACGGGTTCGGTTGGAAGTGCGTGCAGACGGCTCTTTGGTCAATGCGGTGCTCATCAATGGATCTGGTCAGGAATTACTCGACGAAGCCGCGTTGAACTTGGTGCGCATGGCTTCACCTTTTGCCCGAGCAGATGGACGAACAGAGCTAAGCCTGCAAGAGTCCAACAAAACCTATGTGTATGAAACGACTTGGGTTTTTCCAGGTTCGGATTCCTCGCACATTTAGAAGCTATCCAACGTCTGCCGTGCGCAGCAATGCGGCGTTAAAAACGCCCTTGGTACGCCCATTTATCATTCGTAAACTCCGCTTTCTCGGGCATTTTTGCTTTGTCTTGCTATAGCTTGCGAGACTGTAAACAGCTTCTTCGAACACTTAGCAAAACTGTGCAAATTCATCAGGCACTATCGCATCAGGTCCCGAATCCATAGTCAGGTTGATCCTTACTTCAAACATCCGGGCTATGATGCCGACTTTCAGTCAGTACGCAGAGACCGCACCATGGGCTACCAAGCAGAACCTGAATTTCGCCATGACCAACCTCGCCGTGTAGGCGTCTTGCTGGTCAATCTTGGTACGCCGGAAGCACCTACCGCGCAGGCAGTACGGCCTTATCTGAAGCAGTTCCTCTCCGATCCACGCGTCGTAGAAATCCCTCGCGCCTTATGGTGGTTCATTCTTAATGGCGTCATTCTCAACACCCGCCCTAAGAAGTCGGCCGCAAAATACGCCACCATCTGGACGAAAGATGGTTCTCCTCTGGCTATTCATACCCGTCGGCAAGCCAAATTATTGCAAGGCTATATGGGTGACCAAGGTCAACCTGTGATGGTGGAATGGGCAATGCGCTACGGACAGCCCAGCATCGCCAGTAAATTGGCAGTGCTAAAGGAGGCAGGCTGTGACCATATCCTGATTGCACCGCTCTACCCCCAGTACGCAGCAAGCAGTACCGGTAGCGTAATGGATGCTGTTGCCGATGCCATCAAGACGCTGCGTAATCCGCCCGAACTACGCTTTATCAAGCACTTTCACGATGCTGTTCCCTATGTTGAAGTGCTGGCAAAGCGCATTGAACAACATTGGGTCCGCCATGGGCGAGGGGACCATTTGCTGATGAGCTTTCACGGTGTGCCACGGTTCACACTGGAGAAAGGTGACCCCTATCATTGTGAATGCCATACAACCGGGCATTTACTTGCAGAAAGACTGGGGTTACAGGTAGGCCAATACAGCATCAGCTTTCAGTCGCGTTTTGGACGGGCCGAATGGCTGCAGCCTTATACAACAACGCTTTTGCACTCGATGGGCAAGAAGAAAGTAGGAAAGCTCGACGTCATTTGCCCTGGCTTCGTTGCAGATTGTCTGGAAACACTGGAAGAAATTGCCATTGAAGGCAAGTCAGATTTCCTGGCTGCCGGTGGTGGCGAGTACCGCTATATACCAGCCTTGAATACCGAGCCGGATTGGATAGTTGCCTTGGCCAAGATCATCACCCCGCATCTTGGCGGCTGGCAATTGCAGCCAGATGATGCTGCTACGCTAAAAGCCAGGAAAACCAGGGCAGCTACACTCGGTGCAAAACGATAAGCCTCGGCCAAACAAGCACGCAACGATTAACACTAACGCGGCTAATATGGTCGCAAATCGTTCCTTATTAAGCACAAAGCCATCTCTAAGCAATGTCTCCTGACAACTCGCTGTCAGGAGACATTGCGCAAAATGACGTCTCCGCAACCCATATGAGACTGTTATGCATAAAGCTCCTTCCATTCTTCTCGCAGCGCCAAGCTTTTGCGTTACCGGCATGCGTGTCCGTACGCTTAACGAAAACGAACTAAAGCCCGAACTGGCCCGTATCCCGGGGTTATGGCATGAGGTGCTGTCATCAGGGTTATTGACCAGCACAAATAGTGAGTCAGTCTTTGCTGTCTATTCAGGATATGAATCTGACCATACTGGCGCTTATGACTTAACAGTGGGTACGCAATCTTTGGCAGCCGATCAGCAGAGTCTGGTTACCACAGAAGTACCAACCAACGACTATTTGCTATTCGAAGCACACGCGGAATCAGCCGAAGCCTTGCATAGTGCGGTATTTACCGCTTGGCAACAGGTCTGGCAATTTTTTAGCACGGATACCGAATGGCGCCGTAGCTATAGCGCTGACTTTGAGCGCTATGACAGCCCACTGCAGGCAACACTGCATATTGCCGTCGAAAAGCTCTAGAACCCGTTTACGATCTTGCTGTGCGCAGGGCTCATGTGCGGCTCTGCGCCCTGCTGAGAGCCGCTCGTGACAGATCGTAAACTGGTTCTAAGGTGATGGTTCGATGGTCAGGCACCAGACTTTGTACCTAAACCTGCCAGCAGGTTCGCAAGCTTGGCCTTACCCTCTTCCTTGGTAACCGCCACGTTCTGCTTGCTGGCAAGGCGCCCACTAATGCGGATTTCATCGGCGGGTAGTTCAAGCAAAAAGCGCGAGGGCTCTGTGATTTGCCACTCTCCTGCCCGCTTACGCTTGCCGCAATAGCTAATGGTGAGCCCTCTCTGCGCACGCGTAATGCCTACATACATCAGCCGCCGCTCCTCTTCGACCATACCGCTTTCGATCGACTGCTGGTGAGGCAAGATGCCTTCCTCGCAACCGACCAGGAAGACATGCGGATATTCCAGTCCTTTGGAAGCATGAAGGGTTGACATACGTACGGCATCTGGCGCTTCGTCCTCGCGCCCCTCCAGCAGCGTGATCAGGGCAATCTTCTGCGCCATGTCGATCAGATTGTCCCCGTGCTCCTGAGCACGCTTGTCGAACCAGGCTGCCAGCTCGAGTACGTTCTTCCACCGCGCTTCGGCGGGACGAGGCTCGTCGCTGTCGTATAACCAGGTTTCGTAATCGATCGCCAATAGCATTTCACGCAGCAGCGTTCCCGCGGGATCACGTGTTGCCCGCCCTTGCATACGTTGGATAAACGAACAGAAGGTTTGCAATGCCTCGTATTGCGCTGGCTGGACCAAGGTTTCGAAACTGGGTACATATACCGCTTCAAACAAGCTGATTTTTCGGTCTGCCGCCAAGCCCCCAAGTTTTTCCAATGTGACGTTACCGACACCCCGCTTCGGCGTGGTCACCGCACGAATAAACGCAGGGTCGTCCTTTTCATTGGCAATAAGACGCAAATAACCCAGTACATCCTTGATTTCAGCCTTATCAAAAAAGCTCTGTCCACCCGACATCTGATAAGGAATCTTATGATTGCGCAGTTGGCCTTCAATAATGCGTGCCTGATGATTACCGCGGTACAGAATCGCGTAATCGCTGAATTTGGTCCGGTTCTCGAACTTGTGGGCAAGTAAGCGCATTGCCACCATTTCGGCTTCGTGCTCTTCATCTTTCGTCTCGATCACAGCAATTGGGTCACCAATACCCAGCTCACTCCACAGTTGCTTCTCAAATAGCTTGGGGTTGTTACCGATTACCGCATTGGCAGCCTTCAGAATGCGCGACGTGGAGCGATAGTTCTGCTCGAGCTTGATCACCTCCAACCTCGGGAAGTCCTGCTTTAGCAGCGCCAAGTTTTCCACATTGGCGCCACGCCATGCATAGATGGATTGGTCATCATCGCCCACCGCCGTGAACTTGCCATGGAAACCGGTCAGCTGCTTTACCAACCTGTACTGGCAGACATTGGTGTCCTGGTATTCATCGATCAACAAATAGCGCAAACGTAATTGCCACTTGGTCAGGATGTCTGTTTCCCGATCAAACAACTCGACAGGGAGACGGATCAGGTCGTCAAAGTCCACAGCCTGATAAGCAAACAAGGTGTTCTGGTATGCGCTATAGACCCTGGCCAAGCGTAACTCACCATCACTTTGCGCATTCATCAATGCAGCATCGGGACTGATGAAATCATTCTTCAGCTTTGAGATAACGCCTACGGTAGCGCGTATCTCATCTTTATCGACAGAACCGATAAGGTCCGAGACGATCTTCATCGCATCCGCTGAATCCAGAATCGAAAACCGCGGCTTATAGCCCAGCGCAGCATGCTCGATACGGATGATTTGCAATCCAAGCGAATGGAAAGTCGAAACAGTCAAACCCTTGGAACGTGCGGGGTCCATGATGCCATGCACCCGTTCCTGCATTTCACGTGCAGCCTTGTTGGTAAAGGTGATAGCGGCGATATGGCGTGCTTCATAACCTGCCTGTTCAACCATATACGCTATCTTCTGCGTAATGACGCGGGTCTTGCCCGAACCTGCACCGGCCAAGACAAGCAAAGGTCCATCCAAGTGCCGTACCGCAGCCTGCTGAGGAGAATTAAGGGTATGCAACATGGTCTTCACAAAGGCAAAACAGCCCGGTACTTTAGCACGCTGCTGTACCAAAATTGCCTCAGCAAATCGGCTAAGCATCTGGCCCACAAACAAAAATCAGCCGGGAAAGAGATTTGACACAGGGCGGTCAAATCGATAACATGCGCCCTCTTTGCGTTTCCACGCGTGTTGTGGCCGGCTGATTTCATCGCTACACAGCAAGCTTTTCGAACACCTTTTTAAGAATCAGTGGGAGTCCAACATGGCTCGTGTATGCAAGATCACCGGCAAGCGCCCGATGGTCGGGAACAATGTTTCCCACGCCAATAACAAAACCAAGCGTCGTTTCTTGCCCAACCTGCAATACCGCAAGTTCTGGGTTGAAAGTGAAAACCGTTGGGTGCGTCTGCGCATCTCCAACGCCGCCCTGCGCACCATCGACAAAGTCGGCATCGACGTTGTGCTGGCCGATCTTCGCGCCCGTGGCGAAGCTTAATTCGGGAGCAATGAATCATGCGTGAAAAGATCAAACTGGAATCGACCGCAGGTACTGGTCACTTTTACACCACTACCAAGAACAAGCGCACCATGCCAGAAAAGATGGAGATCAAGAAGTTTGATCCCGTCGTTCGTAAGCATGTTGCCTACAAAGAAACCAAGCTGAAGTAAGCTACTGGTTACTTGGTAGTATGTAGTCGCAAACCCCCGCTATAAACGGGGGTTTTGTTTTTGGTCTTTCTGCGGCAGCATCATGTGCCATGAGCCAATCCAAACGCGCGATCATCCTATTTGCCCACGGGGCACGCGACCCGCAATGGGCCGAGCCATTCCTGCAGCTTTCGCGACGAGTGCAGCAGAACATGCCTGAATGCACTATCACCCTCGCCTTTCTTGAGCTGATGACTCCCAGCCTCACAGACTGCGCAACCCTACTTGCAGAACAAGGGGCTCACGAAATCACTATCGTCCCAGCCTTTATGGCGCGTGGCGCACATCTGCGGCAAGATCTACCGGTATTGGTAGATGAGTTGGCTCAGCAATTTCCCCATATACAGTTCCGAGTCACCGCTGCATTGGGTGAAGCCGATCCCGTGTTAGCCGCCATGGCTGACTGGATTGCCCTGCAATAACCCTACCCCACATTCCCCACAACACTTCGTATCAATTCTCAAACCAGCTACGGCTCACTGTCTTGATCCAGGACTTGGCAAGACCCTGCCTTGCCCACATCTATGGCCCTAGCCAGTACTGCGCTATGCAGATTTACAACAACCCAGAGCAATTGCCCCACTTCCATGCAGACTTGGCATGGAGAATATTCGCAGCTGTTTAAATTCCCTTTATTCTTCTTTACTCAGCCCTACACGCGGGTTGGTGTAGTCACCACGGTATTCAATCAATTACCCCGTCGCCACTTTCCTGCAAGCCAATACATCCACAGACGTTCTGTTCACTCACAACAACACGGACGCAGCCACTGGTGAAGAGTCTCGCGTTGGCCGAATAGGTATTTCCCAGTAGGACGATTTCTACCTTCTCAAAAGAGACAAGTCACACAGACCCAGCAACCATGCGTATTTAAAGAAATCTAAGGGTGCAAAGCCCGTTCGAGTATGGAGGAAACATTCATGAGTAATTTGGCAAATACCAGCACTGAAATCACCATTTCTGCCAGACCCATGACCAAGGAGGAACGCAAAGTTATCTTTGCCTCCTCTCTTGGTACAGTCTTCGAATGGTATGACTTCTACTTGTATGGCTCACTCGCCGCCATCATAGCGTCGCACTTCTTTGCGGGCGTCAACGACACCACAGCCTTTATCTTTGCCTTGATGGCCTTTGCCGCAGGCTTTGCAGTACGCCCATTTGGCGCACTTGTATTTGGCCGCCTTGGGGACATGATCGGCCGGAAGTACACCTTCCTGGTCACCATACTGATCATGGGACTTTCCACTGCCATCGTCGGTTTGCTGCCCAGTTATGCAACTATCGGGATTGCCGCGCCTATCATCCTGATTGTCCTACGGTTGCTGCAGGGTCTTGCGCTTGGCGGCGAATATGGTGGTGCAGCAACCTATGTGGCCGAACATGCGCCACAAGGCAAAAGAGGCCTCTACACCAGCTTCATTCAAACCACTGCCACGATGGGCTTATTCCTGTCCTTGCTTGTCATCTGGACCTGTCGCAACAGCCTGGGCGCCGATGCCTTCAAAGAATGGGGATGGCGCATACCTTTCCTCCTCTCACTGATCATGCTGGTGGTCTCGGTCTATATCCGAATGCAGCTCAATGAATCGCCAGCGTTCAAGAAAATGAAAGCAGAAGGCAAACACTCCACTGCACCATTAACCGAGTCTTTCTTACGCTGGCCCAATCTGCGCGTTGTGCTGTTATCGCTATTTGGCGGTACCGCCGGCCAGGCTGTGGTCTGGTATACAGGTCAGTTCTACGCTTTGTTCTTCTTGACCAAAACCCTCGGTGTAGAGGCTGACCGCGCCGACTTACTGATTGCCATTTCTTTAGCGCTGGCTACCCCGGGCTTTATTCTGTTCGGCGCATTGTCGGACAAAATTGGCCGTAAGAAGATCATCATGGCGGGCTGCCTGATTGCCGCCATCAGCTACTTTCCGATCTTCAAAGCGCTGACGCACTACGCAAACCCAGCTCTGGAGACCGCTGTCGCCAATGCCCCGGTAAAGGTCATTGCCGACCCAGCCAAATGCGCGTTTCAGTTTGACCCGATTGGTAAAGCCAGCTTCAAACAAAGTTGCGACATCATCAAGTCTGCGCTGGCCAAAAAGGGCATACCCTATAGCAATGTAGTCGCCCCCACTGGTTCCGTTGCATTCGTCAGCGTTGGTAGCGCGGTTATCCCCAGCTTTGAAGGAGAAAAACTGACCAAGGACGACTTCAAGGCGCAAGCCGAAGTCTTCAACAAGTCGCTTGGGGAAGCGCTTAAGCAAGCGGGTTACCCGGCCAAGTCAGAACCGGATCGAATGAATACTCCGATGGTGGTCCTGCTACTGACGATCCTGGTGCTCTTCGTAACCATGGTATACGGCCCCATTGCCGCCTGGCTGGTTGAGCTGTTTCCTACAAAAATTCGCTATACCTCTATGTCCCTGCCCTATCACATCGGCAATGGGTGGTTCGGTGGTTTCCTACCTACCGTGGCTTTTGCGATGGTCGCAGCGACCGGGGACATCTATTACGGCCTCTGGTACCCAATTGGGTTCGCCATTATGACCTTCTTGATAGGTATGCTTTTCGCCCCAGAAACGAAAGACCGAGACATTTACGCCAACGATTGAGCCAAGTAGTGCGCCAGTCTTTCAATCAATGCAACCCCAGACTGGTGCAGACCCTGAACCCAACACAAATACATTTGTTCCGACTCGTACGCACCCAGATAACTTCACAATAAAGGAGCCTTCATGCCCACGATCGATTCCATTCTCAAGGAAACCCGGCAGTTCCCCCCTTCGGAGGACTTTCGTCAACACGCCACTATTTCGGGCATGAATAGTTACAAAGGGCTGTGTGAACAGGCAGATAACCAGTATCTGCCTTACTGGGAAGGCCTTGCTCGTGAGTTGATCACCTGGAAAAAGCCATTCACACGTGTACTGGATGACTCGAATGCGCCGTTTTTCAAATGGTTCGACGATGGTGTACTCAACGTCAGCTACAACTGCCTGGACCGCCATCTGGCCAAGCATGCCGACAAAACCGCCATCATTTTCGAAGCCGATGATGGAACCGTTACCCGGGCAAGCTACGCCGAATTACATCGTCGGGTATGCCAGTTCGCCAATGGTCTTCGGTCGCTCGGTATTGCCAAAGGCCAGCGTGTAATCATCTACATGCCCATGAGCATTGAAGCCGTGATAGCTATGCAGGCCTGCGCCCGCATTGGGGCCATCCATTCCGTCGTATTCGGCGGCTTCTCGGCAAAGTCGGTGCAGGAACGCATTGTCGATGCCGGCGCTGTCGCCGTCATCACCGCTAACGAAGGGATGCGGGGGGGGAAAGCTGTTCCACTGAAAGCGGTAGTAGATGATGCCTATGGTCTGGGTAACTGCAGCTCCGTCAAACATACCATCGTCTATCAGCGTACCCCCAGCACGCCAAACCAATGGCAGGAAGACCGTGACATCTGGTGGCACAAGCTGGTCGAAGGTCAGGCAGACAGCTGCGAACCAGAATGGATGGGAGCGGAAGATCCGCTTTTCATCCTCTATACCTCCGGTTCAACCGGTAAGCCAAAAGGTATTCAGCACTCCAGTGCTGGGTATTTGCTTGGTGCAATGAATTCCTTCCGCTGGGTATTCGATATCAAGCCCAACGACGTATTCTGGTGTACAGCAGATGTAGGTTGGATCACCGGGCATAGCTATGTCTGTTATGGCCCGCTGAGCATGGCCGCCACCCAGGTCATCTTCGAAGGGGTACCCACCTATCCCGATGCACACCGCTTCTGGCAAATGATTGAGCGACACAAGGTCAGCATTTTCTACACAGCCCCCACTGCCATCCGTTCGCTGATCAAACTTGGCAGCGATTTCCCTCGGCAGCACGATCTGTCCAGCCTGCGCTTATTGGGTACTGTCGGCGAACCTATCAACCCCGAAGCCTGGATCTGGTATCACGAAGTAGTCGGCAAAGGTCGCTGTCCTATTGTCGACACCTGGTGGCAAACCGAAACCGGCTCGATCATGATCGCCCCATTGCCAGGAGTCGTGGCTACCAAACCCGGTTCCTGTACCTTACCGTTGCCTGGTGTTATGGCTGATATCGTGGATGAATCAGGTGAAACAGTTGAACCGGGCAAAGGCGGCATGCTGGTCATCAAGAAGCCCTTCCCTAGTCTGGTGCGCACCATCTGGGGCGACCCGGAACGCTTTAAAAAGACTTATTTCCCAGAGGAATTCAAAGGCCAGTATTACTTGGCTGGAGACTCTGCCCACCGCGATGAGCATGGCTACTTCTGGATCATGGGGCGCATTGATGATGTACTGAATGTATCCGGCCATCGCTTGGGTACGATGGAAATCGAGTCCGCGCTTGTGGCCAATTCAATGGTAGCCGAAGCCGCTGTCGTGGGTAGACCGCATGAAATCAAGGGCGAAGCGGTGGTCGCCTTTGTCGTACTGAAAGGTCCACGTCCTGATGGCGAAGAAGCCAGAAAGACAGTGGAGCAGCTGAAGTCATGGGTAGCACAGGAGATCGGCAAGATCGCCCAGCCAGACGATATCCGGTTTGGCGACAATCTACCGAAAACTCGATCAGGCAAAATCATGCGGCGTTTGTTACGCGCCATTGCCCGCGGCGAAGAAATCACCCAAGATACATCTACCTTGGAGAACCCAGCGATCCTGCAGCAGCTGCAAGAACCCGCTGCGTAACCCCCACCCTCTTATCTGTGAAACCGCCAAAGAAAAACCCGGCTTCCGCCGGGTTTTTCTTTGGTTCAACTTACTATCAGGCTTCGCTATCGACTGGTGTGGCCACCGGCGCAACTTCTTCAGCCAATGCCGCCTTGATCGACAAGCGGACACGACCTTTGTCGTCCTGCTCCAACGCCTTCACGCGGACGATCTGGCCTTCCTTCAGGTAATCAGCCACGTTGTTGACGCGTTCGTTGGCAATCTGGCTCACATGCACCAAGCCGTCCTTACCCGGCATGATTTGCACGATTGCACCAACATTCTTATCGAGAATCTTTACAACCGGGCCTTCGTAGATCTTGCCGATTTCGACTTCAGCAGTGATCTCACCGATACGACGCTTGGCTTCATCTGCACCTTCGCTGGAAACCGAAGCGATAGTGATCGTGCCATCTTCGCCGATATCAATCTGCGTACCGGTCTCTTCGGTCAACGCACGGATTACTGCACCACCCTTGCCGATTACGTCACGAATCTTCTCAGGATTGATCTTCATGGTGTAAAGACGTGGCGCGTGCTGCGACACTTCTTCACGGGCATGGTCCAGAGAGCCCTTCATGATCTTCAAAATATGCAGGCGGCCTTCCTTGGCCTGGTCCAGCGCCACACGCATGATTTCCTTGGTGATGCCTTGGATCTTGATATCCATTTGCAAGGCGGTCACGCCGTTCTCGGTACCCGCTACCTTAAAGTCCATATCACCCAGATGATCTTCATCACCCAGAATGTCGGACAGCACAGCAAAGCGGTTGCCTTCCAGAATCAAGCCCATAGCGATACCTGCCACGTGCGACTTCAATGGCACACCGGCATCCATCAGCGCCAAGCTGCCACCGCAGACAGACGCCATCGAGGATGAACCATTCGACTCGGTGATTTCAGACACAACGCGCATCGAGTAGCTGAAGTCTTCCTTCTTCGGCAACACAGCAACCAATGCACGCTTGGCCAGACGGCCATGACCGATTTCGCGGCGCTTTGGCGTACCCACACGGCCAGTCTCGCCGGTTGAATACGGAGGGAAGTTGTAATGCAGCATAAAGCGGTCGGTGTATTCACCGGTCAACGCATCGATCTTCTGCTCATCCAACTTGGTGCCCAAGGTAGCGACAACCAGACCCTGGGTTTCACCACGAGTGAACAGTGCCGAACCGTGGGTACGTGGCAACACACCGGTGCGCACTTCGATTGGACGCACCGTACGGGTATCGCGGCCATCGATACGTGGGTAGCCATCCAGGATCTGGTTACGCACGATCTTGGCTTCCAGACCGTGGAAGATATCCTTGATCTGGTTGGCACGCAGCGTATCGGTATCCTCAGTAATCAACGCGGTCTTAACCTTGTCCCAGGTATCGTTGATTTGCGCCACACGCGCTTGCTTTTGCGGAATGCGGAATGCCATCCTCAGGCCTTCATTGGCCAATCCACCTACTTGGCCGATCAAGTCCTGATCAGCTGCAGGTTCTTGCCAATCCCAAACCTCAGGGTTCACAGCATCAGCCAACTCATTGATGGCGTTGATGGCTGCTTGCATTTGGTCATGACCGAACACCACGGCACCCAACATGACAGTTTCCGACAGCTCCTGAGCTTCTGATTCCACCATCAGCACAGCATTGGCGGTACCCGCCACGACCAAATCCAGTTCGGAAGTAGCCAACTCGGCTTTGGTTGGGTTGAGCAGGTATTCACCATTAGCGTAACCAACACGAGCTGCACCGATCGGGCCTTGGAAAGGCAGACCGGAAATAGCCAGTGCAGCAGAAGCACCGATCACAGATGGAATGTCCGGGTCGATCTCAGGATTGACAGACATCACTGTCGCGACGATCTGAATCTCGTTGTAGAACGCTTCCGGAAACAATGGACGGATCGGACGGTCAATCAGACGCGATGTGAGGATTTCTTTTTCGGAAGGACGGCCTTCACGCTTGAAAAAGCCACCAGGAATCTTACCTGCAGCGTAGGTACGCTCTTGATAATCAACGGTCAGAGGGAAAAAGTCCTGGCCGGGTTTGACATTCTTGGCACCGACTACGGTAACCAGTACTACGGTGTCATCCATCGACACCATCACGGCGCCTGATGCTTGACGGGCAATTTCACCCGTTTCTAGGGTAACAGTGTGCTTGCCATAGGCAAACGATTTGGAGATGCGATTGAACACGCTTTTCTTCCTTTTCAACGGGTCACGCTCAGCTGAATGACCCTTTTCCGCCGACGCGCTGAGCACAGTCCGCAGACCGACGCCGGGGTTCCAGCCAACTTACTAGCCATCGGGCGTGGCCGGAACCACTTCACACCCAACAGAATCCGAATTCTTTACTTGCTTACCTTTGAGGCGGGCCACAACTTATCGTTGACCACCACTAACACGGCACATAAGTCTCATTCACAGCTGGCTACCCAGCAGTAGCCTGAACAGGTTCTTGGCCAGCAAAGAATCACAATAGGACAACTAATCGCAGCTAACAGCTTTAGTCACAGTGAAATCCACGAATAAAGGTATTTCCAGCGACAATGAACATTACAAACCGCCAAAAATGCAAAAAGCCGCTGCATCGCAGCGGCTTTTTTTGAAACGCTTACTTACGCAGACCCAACTTAGCGATCAGATCGCGGTAGCCGTCCAGGTTGGTGCGCTTGTAATAAGCCAGCAACTTACGACGCTGGTTCACCATCTTCAACAAACCGCGACGGCTGTGGTTGTCCTTGGCGTTTGCCTTGAAGTGTTCAGTCAGACCGTTGATACGAGCGGTCAACAACGCCACTTGTACTTCGGTAGAACCAGTGTCACCTGCGGCGCGCTGGTACTGTTTAACGATCTCAGCTTTTTTTTCGACAGAAATTGCCATTTTTACTGCTCCAGATACAAAAGCACCAAATGGTGCAGACAAGCCAAGCGAGTCGATTTGCTAACCAACCCCTCCAGGCTTCCAATAAACACTGCTCAGCTATGAACAACCGTAGAAAGCAGTCTACGCGGATACAAAACATGGTCAGCTAACGCCGCCAAACCTAAAAAGCTTGGCTTGTCCCCACTCATGTCGCCATACACACGCAAGCTTTCGATTATCCCATCCTTGGCGGGAAAACGCACGGACAATCCGTGGGTTAGCTTATTCGTGTCCGTTGCATCGAGCGTCACTGCTGGCAAATCGGCTACCAAACTATCAACAGGCAATAGACACGCATCACGCCCCCCCAACTCCATGGCTTCAAAGTCAGCCAGGGACAATGCATTTTCCAAACGAAAACCTGCCGTCGCGGTACGACGCAACCCAGTCAGGTGGGCGCCACATCCCAGCCGCTCGCCGATGTCTTCAGACAGCGTTCGAATATAGGTGCCTTTACTGCAACGAACATCCAGCACCACGGTCTCACCATCGAAGCTCAGAACTTCGATAGCGTAAATCGTAATCCTACGTGCCTCACGGGGGATGGTTATGCCCGCCCGGGCATATTCGTATAGCGGCTTACCTTCATGCTTCAGCGCCGAATACATTGGCGGTACCTGATCGTATTCGCCAATGAAATGCTGAACGGCTGCATCCAGATCATACCGGGCAACCTGTACCGGACAAGTCGACAAAACTTCGCCTTCCATATCACCCGTGGTAGTGGTCGACCCAAGCTTCAAAGTTGCGGTGTATCGCTTATCTGCATCCAGCATACGCTGGGCAAACTTGGTCGCATCACCAAAACAAAGTGGCAGCAAACCCGTCGCCAATGGATCGAGTACACCAGTGTGTCCACCCTTCTCCGCCTGCAATAGCCATTTACATTTCTGCAGTGCCTGGTTGCTCGATACACCATAAGGTTTGTCAAACAAGAGCACGCCGTGAACGGGACGCTTAATTCTCTTTGTTTGCGTCTGTTTCATCGTCTGCGGGCGCCGTAGTTTGCATTGCCTGATCAATCAACTTATCTAGCGACATGCCATATTCAACCGAGCGGTCGTATACAAAATGCAATTCGGGCATCTTGAACAGCTTGATACGCTTGGAAAGCTCGCTACGCAGCCAGCCTGCCGAACGATTCAAGGTGTATTCAGTTTCCTGTTCATCACCCTTCATCAGGGTGTAGAACACTTTGGCATGGCTCATATCACGCGTCACTTCTACGCCTGTCAACGTCACCATACCAATACGAGGGTCCTTCAACTCAAGCCGAATCAGCTCGGCGAGTTCACGCTGCATTTGCTGAGCAACGCGGTCGGAACGGGTAAAGTCTTTTGCCATGATCTCGTGAGGAGTAAAGCGTGAGCACGCAATTACAGCAACTCACGCATGGTTAAACATAAAGTACAACAGGCGCAAACCCTTGCGGAGTCTGCGCCTGCCGATGTGCTGGAGTGAATGGTACTTTCGCGCCTTCACTCGTCAGAACCGGTTTGCCTGCCTATCGCAGATTTAAACCGGTTCTCACACCTCACAGAGTACGGGCCACTTCAACGATTTCGAAGACTTCCAGCATGTCGCCTTCTTGAATATCGTTGTAGTTCTTCAACTGCAAGCCACACTCGTAGCCAGCCTTAACTTCCTTGACGTCGTCCTTGAAGCGCTTGAGGCTGTCCAGTTCGCCTTGATGGATAACCACGTGGTTACGCAGCAGGCGTACGCCGGCACCGCGTTTGACCACCCCATCATGCACAAAGCAGCCTGCAATCGAGCCAACCTTGGACACCACGAAGACCTGACGGATCTCGACCGAACCAATGATCTGTTCTTTCTTCTCTGGCGCCAACATGCCAGACAACGCAGCACGAACCTCATCTACAGCGTCGTAGATAATGTTGTAGTAACGGATGTCGACACCTTCGTTTTCGGCCAACTTACGCGCCATGGCATCGGCACGCACGTTAAAGCCGATGACGACGGCCTTGGAAGCCAGCGCGAGATTGACGTCGGATTCGGTAATGCCACCCACACCTGAGTGCAGAATATTGACGCGCACTTCGTTGGTCGAAAGCTTCTGCAAGCTTTGCGACAACGCTTCGAACGAACCTTGCACGTCAGCCTTGATGATGATGGGCAGGTTCTGCACTTCGCCCTCGGTCATCGAAGCCATCAGGTTTTCGAGCTTGGCAGCCTGCTGCTTGGCCAGCTTCACATCCCGGAACTTACCCTGACGGAACAAGGCGATTTCACGTGCTTTGCGCTCATCAGCCAGCACCATGGCGTCTTCACCGGCATTTGGCACTTCGGACAAACCGAGAATCTCAACCGGAATCGACGGACCAGCTTCGTTGATGTTCTTGCCATTTTCATCAAGCATGGCGCGAACCTTACCGAACACTGCACCAGCCAACACGGTATCGCCTTTCTTCAGCGTACCGGACTGCACCAGCATTGTCGCAACAGGACCACGGCCTTTATCCAGACGGGCTTCAATGATCAGCCCCTTGGCAGGCACATCAACCGGTGAGGTCAGCTCCAACACTTCTGCTTGCAACAGAATGGCATCCAGCAAGCCATCGATATTGGTCCCCATCTTGGCTGAAACCTCGATGAACTGGGTATCGCCACCCCAATCTTCCGGCACCACTTCATGCGCCACCAGCTCTTGGCGAATACGCTCAATATTGGCACCTTGCTTATCGATCTTGTTCACCGCAACCACGATAGGCACCTTGGCGGCCTTGGCATGGTGGATGGCTTCAATCGTCTGAGGCATCACACCGTCATCTGCTGCCACAACTAGCACCACGATATCGGTAGCACTCGCACCGCGGGCACGCATGGCGGTAAACGCCTCGTGACCCGGGGTATCCAGGAAGGTGATCATGCCCTTGTCAGTCTCGACATGGTAAGCACCGATGTGCTGGGTAATACCACCGGCTTCACCGGCAGCCACTTTTGCACGACGGATGTAGTCCAGCAGCGAAGTCTTACCATGGTCAACGTGACCCATCACCGTCACCACCGGTGCGCGTGGCAGAGCATCGTGCTCTTGCTTCTCATCAACACCCAGATAGGTTTCAGGATCATCGAGCTTGGCAGCCTTGGCTACGTGGCCCATTTCCTCGACGACAATCATGGCCGTTTCCTGGTCAAGCACCTGGTTGATGCTCACCATCATGCCCATCTTCATCAGGGTCTTGATCACCTCAGTGGCCTTCACAGCCATCTTATGGGCCAAGTCCGCTACAGAGATGGTCTCCGGCACATCGATTTCACGGCTGATCGGCTCGGTAGGTGCTTGGAAGCCATGAGCATTCTCATCGCTGGCTCCTTTGCTGCGACCACCTTTTTTGCCACTCTTCCAGGCAGTGGTTGTAGTGGTATCGCCACCACGGGTCTTGAGACCGCCGCGGCGCTTTGCACCATCACCCCAAGCATCCTTAGCGGGCGCTGCTGCGCCACCTTTCTTAGGTTCATTACCCGAAGCTTTGACTTCTTTCTTCGCGTCACTGGACTTGCTGGGCGCACGGTGCAAGGTGTGGTCTGCAGGTGCAGCCGCCTTAGGCGCAGCCGCTTGAGCTGCTGCCTGTTGGGCTTGCAATGCCTGCTGCTCCTGTGCTGCCTTACGGGCTGATTCACGGTCTTGCTTGGCTTTGATATCCGCAGCCTGCCGTTCAAATAACGCCCGCTGACGTGCCGCTTGAATGGCACGCGAGTCCAGCTCAGCTTGGCCCAACACCTCCGCACGCGACAATGGCGGTGCCGGCGCAGCCGCTGGCGCACGCATCTCAGCTACAGCCACCGACTGGCTTTCGGCAACTGTCTCTGCCACCAATTCCTCTTCGCGCTCTTCAACGACTTCTGGAACAACAGGGGCCGGCACTGGCTCCGGTTCCTTCTGTACCACGACAGGCTCAGGTGCCGCCTCAACTACCGGCGCAGCGGCTTCAACCACTTCGACAGGCACTTCTACTTCAATAGGTGCTACCTCAGCCTCTACCTCTGCCTTCACAGGCACAGATTCCGGCGTCAACAGCACACGCTTCTTCTTTACCTCAACCTGAATTGTGCGATTCTTGCCTGTCGCATCTGACTTCTTTATTTCAGTCGTCTGCTTACGCGCCAAGGTCACCTTAGGCTTATCCATAGCCTGGCCATGGACGCTGCGCAGGTACACAAGCAACTTGGTCTTGTCCTGCTCAGTCAGCGGGTCATGCACACCGGCCTTTTGTACGCCAGCAGCGTGCAATTGGTCCAACAAGTGTTGCGGCGGCATCTTCAAATCAGCCGCGAATTGGCTCACGTTCATTTCTGTCATTCTGGGTCCCGTCTCCTTGCCGTGTCCGGCATACTTCTGCTCGAACGCCTGGTTTACTCAAACCAGTGGGCGCGGGCGATCATGATCAATTTCTTGGCAGCCTCGGTTTCGATACCTGTCATCTCGACAAGTTCGTCCACCGAAAGCTCAGCGAGGTCATCGCGCGTTGCGATTGCATGAGCTGCTAGAGCGCGCGCAATCTCAGGGGTAATGCCCTCAAGATGCTGCAACTCTTCAACGTCATGCTCAACCTGCTCCTCCTTCGCAATAGCCTGTGTTAACAGGGAATCGCGAGCACGGCTGCGTAACTCATTCACCAAAGCCTCGTCGAAGCCGTCAATACCGAGCATTTCTTCCACTGGTACATAGGCCACTTCTTCCAGCGAGGAAAAACCTTCCTGCACCAGAATCTCAGCCACTTCCTCATCCACATCAAGCGCAGCCATAAACAGGCTGCGTACCTTGGCGTACTCGACTTCGTGTTTCTGCTCAGCCTGTTCCAAGGTCATGATGTTGATATTCCAGCCGGTAAGCTCACTGGCCAGGCGGACATTCTGCCCACCCCGTCCAATGGCCATAGCCAGATTTTCCTCATCGACAGCAACATCCATGCTGTGACTTTCTTCATCCACCATGATCTTCTGCACTTCAGCCGGTGCAAGCGCCCCCAGCACAAACTGGGCAGGGTCTGCAGACCAAAGTACGATATCAACCCGCTCACCCGCGAGCTCGCCAGTAACTGCCTGGACACGAGAGCCACGCATGCCGATGCAAGTTCCCTGCGGATCAACGCGAGGGTCGTTCGACTTGACAGCAATCTTTGCACGGGCACCAGGATCACGAGCAGCGCCCTTGATCTCAATGAGACCTTCTTCGATCTCGGGCACTTCCAGCTCAAACAACTTGGCGATGAATTCCGGTACGGTACGACTCAAAATCAGCTGAGCACCACGACCATCCCGGTCGATTTTGACCAAATAGGCGCGAACTCTATCCCCAACCCGTAAATTCTCTTTGGGAATCATGTGCTCGCGCGGCAACTTGGCTTCCAGCTTGCCCACTTCCACAATGGCGTTGCCACGCTCAATGCGCTTGATGGTACCGGTAACCAGGTGTTCTTTACGGTCCAGAAAATCATTCAGAATCTGTTCGCGCTCAGCATCACGTATTTTCTGCAAAATCACCTGCTTTGCAGTTTGCGCACCAATACGGCCAAATTCGATCGGCTCAAGCGGCTCTTCATAAAAATCGCCAATTGCAAGTGCAAGGCTTTTTTCTTTTACATCAGTGATGGCGAATTGCCGTGCAGGCTCTTCGTGGTCATTGTCCTCGACCACTTCCCAGCGCCGGAAGCTCTCGTAATCGCCTGTGGCGCGATTGATCGCAACACGTACCTCCACATCATCCGTGTAGCGCTTCTTGGTGGCCGAAGCCAGTGCCATCTCAAGTGCGCTGAACACGATTTCTTGCGCCACGTTTTTTTCACGTGCCAAGGCATCGACCAGCAACAGGATTTCACGACTCATTACTCGATTACCTCCAACCGATATTGCTTCAGGCTTGCGCCAAATCTCTCGAAAACCGTCTTAGAACCTGATCACAGTCTGATTAATGCATAAACTGCTATCGAGACCTATGTGCCGCTCGGAATTCTCATGCACCTAAGCATACTCAGGTTCCTGCGCTCCATTTCGCCCCACTGCAGATACCCATCAAAACTGTCGAACACGCCCCTTAGAGCGACACGCCAACTCAGAACACCGGCACCAATTTCGCCTTGTCAATCTGCATCAACGGCACTGCTACGGTTTGATCCGCACTCACTGCTACAAGCACCGCTCCATCAGCGACACCCTTCAACTCACCCTGGACTGACTTTTTCCCGTCCAGAGGCAAGCGCAGCTTGATCTTCACCTGTTCACCGGCAAACCGGACGAAATCAGCCTCCCGCTTGAGCGGCCTATCCAGTCCTGGCGATGAAATCTCCAGTCGGTCGTAATCAACGTTCTCCACCATGAATACACGGCTCAGATGATTACTAACCGCCACACAGTCGTCGAGCGTGATGCCGCCTTCTTTATCGATGAAGACCCGCATCAAGCCATTACGGGCCAGTTCGAAATCAACCAGCTCGTAACCGAGACCAACAAGCGTTGTGTCGAGAAAATGTTGCAAATCCATGATGCGTCGCGCCAATAAAAAATGGGCCCTTGAAGCCCACCCTGATGAAACTAGAAATGAAATTCCCGCTATTTTAACCACTTAGCGCCGGAAGCGAAACCCCACAAGAGGGGATAAACGTTCTACATGGGGTCCGAATGGTACTTGGCGCAGCATATTCTATTCCGGTACAGTGCCAGCCCGGTCGCGCGTAGGTGGCGCACGGTTCAGACCGCTCATGCGGTGTACAGAATAGAAAACAGGGAGACAGCAATGGAAAAAATCTGGCTGAACCAGTACCAGCAAGGCGTACCCGCGGAAATCGATGTAAATGAATTTCAGTCGGCTGGCGACGTATTCGAACGCAGCGTCAGCAAATTCAAGGATCGACCCGCTTTCAGCAATTCTATCAAATTTGCGCAACGCACCATGAGCTATGGCGAGGTTGATAGCGCATCTCGTGACCTCGGCGCATATCTGCAGCAGGAATTGAAGCTGGGGAAAGGTGAGCGCGTCGCAGTCATGATGCCCAATCTGCTGCAATACCCCGTGTGTGTGTTTGGCGTGCTACGTGCCGGCCTGACCGTAGTCAACGTCAACCCGCTCTATACACCACGTGAACTTGAGCACCAGCTCAAAGATTCCGGTGCGACCACAATCATCATTGTGGCGAATTTCGCCCATGTACTGGCAGAGGTTATTAGTAAGACCCCGATAAAGCATGTCATCGTCACCGAGATGGGCGATATGCTTGGCTTTAAGGGAACCATTATCAGCTTCCTGCTCAAGTACCTTAAGAAGATGGTACCTGCGTACACCCTTCCGAATGCCACCCCCTTTAACAAAGCCTTAAGCGTAGGCAAGCAACACGAACTCAAGAAGGTAGATGTCGGCCACGACGATATTGCCTTTTTGCAATACACCGGCGGCACAACCGGTGTTTCCAAAGGCGCGATGCTGACGCATCGCAATATCATTGCAAACATGCAACAAGCACATGCTTGGCTTCGTCCTTTGATTCAGGAAGGCCAGGAAATTATTGTTTGCGCACTACCGCTCTACCATATCTTTTCGCTGACCGCGAACTGCATGACTTTCACCAAGATTGGTGGGCTGAATGTCTTGATCACCAATCCACGTGATATCCCAGCCTTTATAGAAGAACTGACAAAATTCCCCATCACCTGCATGACAGGGGTAAATACGCTCTTCAACGCCCTGATCAACCATGCCGACTTCAAGAAGGTGAACTTCAGCACATGGAAGTTGGCGCTGGGTGGTGGTATGGCGGTACAAAAAGCGGTAGCCGAGAAATGGACCACCGTTACTGGCGTACCGCTTATTGAAGCTTACGGGCTGACTGAAGCGTCACCTGCTGTCTGTATCAATCCGATGAATCTCAAAGGTTACAACGGTGCAATTGGCCTGCCGATTTCTTCCACAGAGATTCAGATCAGAGACACCGATGGCAAGGAAGTCGGTATCGATATGGCAGGTGAGCTGTGGATGAAAGGCCCGCAAGTCATGAAGGGTTATTGGCAGCGCCCAGAAGAAACCGCCAAGGTACTGGATGCCGACGGCTGGTTAGCAACCGGGGACATGGCCATCGTGCATCCGGATGGCTTTATAAAGCTTGTAGACCGCAAGAAAGACATGATTCTGGTGTCAGGCTTTAACGTCTACCCCAATGAAGTGGAAGACGTAGTCGCCATGCACCCAGGCATTTTGGAAGTAGCGTGCATCGGTGTGCCCGATGACAAGTCCGGCGAAATAGTGAAGATCTTCGTGGTGAAGAAGGATGCAGCACTCACTGAAAGCGCCATCCTCGAGCATTGCAAGAAAAACCTGACTGGCTACAAAGTCCCCAAATCCGTAGAGTTCCGCACTGAGCTGCCTAAAACCAATGTGGGCAAGATTCTCCGTCGGGCGCTGCGTGATGAAGTGGTTGCCCGTGCTAGCTAGTTGAGCCTTCAATCTTTGTAGAACCTGTTCACAGTCGTAGTGGTATCTAAGTCCTCAGAATTGCTACATAGCAAGTTCGTGAACAGCTACAGAGATTCAGATATCCTTAAAACCCGCCCAACGTGCGGGTTTTGCTTTTTCCACGTGCTACACTCGACTTGATACCATGCTCCGGGCATACGACTAGCCATGAACCTATTCCCATTCTTCAAGATGATGGCGGAACGCCAAGCCAGCGACCTCTTTATCACTGCCGGCAGCCCGGTACAGGTGAAGATTCAAGGCGTTCTTTACCCAGTCAACAAGCAAGTTCTCGACTCACAGCAGGTCAAGTCACTGGCTTATGAATTGATGGACGAGGACCAACGCCATACCTTCGAGGCCGAATGGGAAATGAACTTCGGCTACCCTATTGAGGACCTCGGTAATTTCCGGGTGAATGTCTTTCGCCAACGCGGCAATGTCGGCATGGTGGTGCGCTTTATCAAGGCGACCTCCCCCACGATCGACCAGCTACGCCTGCCTGAGTCCCTCAAGTCGCTGGTCATGGAAAAGCGGGGGTTGGTTTTTGTTGTGGGGTCTACCGGCTCAGGGAAGACATCGACCATTACAGCCATGTTGGAGCATCGTAATACCATCGCACCCGGGCACATCCTCACCATCGAGGACCCGATCGAATATATCTATCCAAACCGCCAGAGTATCGTCAATCAGCGTGAGGTCGGCATCGATACGCATAGTTTTTCCGATGCACTCAAGAACGCCATGCGGGAAGCGCCTGACGTACTGATGATTGGCGAAATCCGCGACAAGATGACCATGCAGCATGCTCTGACCTATGCCCAGGCAGGCCATCTGATCATCTCCACCTTGCACGCCAATAACAGTTACCACTCGATGAACCGCATCATCAACTTCTTCCCGCATGAAGCGCGTGAAAGCTTGTTGATGGACTTGTCAGTGGCACTCAGAGCCGTTATTTCGCAACGTTTGGTCAAAAATATGCAAGGTCAGCTTGTACCTGCGGTTGAGGTAATGCTCAATACCAGCCGTATTGCCGATCTAATCAAGAGTGGCGAGATTGATCAAATGAAAGAGGCCATGGAACAAAGCCTCTCGCAAGGGTCTCAGACCTTTGAGCAAGCGCTTTATAAGCTCTACAAGGCGGGTGAGATCACTTACGACGAAGCCCTGACCAATGCCGATTCCGCCTCCAACCTCGCATGGCTGGTCAATAACGCCCAGTCGCTGGAAGAAATGGATGCAGAGAAAGAAAAACGGCGTCAGGAAAGAGAAGCCAATAACACGGCTGAACCCGATGTCAGCTTCAACATTGACCTGCACTGATCAGAAACAAACACGATGAAGCTTTACGGCATTTCCAATTGCGATACCGTCAAGAAAGCACGAAGTTGGCTGAGCGAACACGGTAAAGCACATGAATTTCATGACTTCAAAAAGCAAGGTGTCAGTACCGAACTACTGAGCCAATGGATCAACCAGATTGGCTGGGAAGTTCTGGTCAATAAGCAGGGAACCACCTGGCGCAAACTGGATTCAGACAGCCAAGCCGGTGTCGTTGACGCCGCCAGCGCCATTGCACTGATGCAGGCGCATCCTTCCCTGATTAAAAGACCGGTGCTTGATCACGGCGGGAAGCTACTGGTTGGCTTCAAACCAGAAATCTACGCCGCCCTGTCCTAGTATCTGTTCGTGATCTGTCACAAGCTGTGATCAGTAGCACACGCACCTGATTACAGTTGCTTAGTAAGATCGGGGGCAAGTTCTTAAACCCACGCCAGCATGAATATCCAATGAGCGAGCGAACCTTAGAGCTGGCAAAGCAGCTGATCGGCCTCAATTCCACCACCCCCGTGGATGCTGGTTGCCAGGAAATCCTGATTCAACGACTGGCAGCGCTTGGCTTTGAAATCGAGCGGATGCGCCATGGAGATGTAGACAATCTCTGGGCGCGTCGTGGTCAAGCGGCCCCCCTGATCTGTTTCGCCGGACATACCGACGTGGTACCAACAGGGCCGGTAGACCAATGGCGCAGCGAGCCTTTTACGCCGGAAGTGCGAGATGGATTGCTTTATGGCCGTGGCGCTGCGGATATGAAGGCTTCGCTGGCCAGTTTTGTCGTCGCAACCGAGGACTTTATCGCTGCACACCCCAATCATGCGGGGTCCATCGCCTTCTTGATCACCTCTGACGAGGAAGGTCCTGCTGTTGACGGTACAGTCCGTGTTGTCGAGACGCTATCGGCACGAGGGGAGACGATGGATTACTGCATCGTTGGCGAACCCACCTCTGCACAGCAATTCGGTGACACCATCAAGAATGGCCGACGCGGTTCACTGTCTGGCCGTCTGCGTGTTTATGGTATCCAAGGACATATTGCCTATCCCCACCTGGCGAAAAACCCCGTTCACCTTACTGCACCTGCCATCGCCGAACTCGCGGCAACCGATTGGGATGAAGGCAACGCATACTTTCCGGCAACGACTTGGCAGATATCCAATATCCATGCTGGCACAGGTGCGACCAATGTCATACCTGGCGAATTAGTCATACAGTTCAACTTTCGCTATGGCACTGCCAGTACAGCAGAAAATCTAAAAGACAAAGTAGCCACCATTCTGGATAGTTATTCGCTCGATTACCATATCGATTGGACACTGAGCGGCCGCCCCTTCCTGACCCAACCCGGCCATTTGTCCAGCGCATTGCAAGCCGCGATCAAAGCAGAAACCGGATTGAATGCAGCGTTGTCGACAACGGGCGGCACTTCGGATGGCCGCTTTATTGCTGCGATATGCCCACAGGTTGTCGAGTTCGGGCCGCTCAACGCTACTATCCACAAGCTCAACGAATGTGTCGCGGTTGCTGATCTACCCAAGCTTACCGCCATTTACCGTCGCACCCTGGAAACCCTCTTGTTGTAGGAATTCATATGACTTTACCCGTCGCCCTGATTACCGGCGCCAGCAGCGGTTTTGGCCTTGCCATAGCACAACGCCTGCTGGCACGTGGTTTCCGCGTTATTGCCACTGCACGGCGGCAGGATAGGCTTTCAGCCCTGGCGGAGCAGTATCCAACCCAGGTACTCCCACTCGCCCTGGATATTCGTGATCGCAATACCATCAGGTCCTCCATCGCCGAATTGCCAGCCGACTGGGCCGATATCGACCTTCTGGTAAACAATGCAGGCTTGGCGCTTGGCTTGGCACCAGCCCAGTCCGCCAGTATGGACGATTGGCAGACCATGATCGATACCAACTGCCTGGGCCTTGCCGCCATCACCCATGCTGTACTACCTGGCATGGTGGCCCGAAATCGCGGTCTCATCGTGAATATCGGCTCCATCGCCGGCGACTACGCCTACCCAGGTGGGAATGTTTACGGCGCAACCAAGGCTTTCGTCCACCAATTCAGCTTGAACCTGAAGGCAGACCTTTTAGGTACCGCTGTACGCGTAAGTTGCCTGGAGCCCGGTCTTGCGGGCGGCAGTGAGTTCTCAAAGGTACGCTTTCAAGGCGACGAGACAAAAGCCGCCAGCATTTACCAAGGCACCCAACCGCTGATGCCGGATGACATCGCCTCCGTCGTGGAGTGGCTGGCAACCTTGCCGCCACATATCAACATCAACGTGATGGAAATGATGCCGGTTTGCCAAGCGCCATCAGCACTTACCATCCATCGAAAAAGTCAGGTGTAAAAGCACCAGGCTTGGTTTTATTACCAAATGCAGACGATGGCTTTACACAACAACGCATAGATCCAAGCCCAGACTCTCACAATTAAAAGCACAACGCCCAGCAAAAAGCTGGGCGTTGTGCTGTGTCACCTAAACCGACTCGGCCATCACTTCGCGTATATCGAGTATTACGTGCTCTTCTTCATCGATGTCGATCATCACCTCGCCACCGCCGGCCAGACGGCCAAACAGAAGTTCATCGGCAAGCGCCTTGCGGATCGTGTCCTGAATCAGGCGTGACATAGGTCTTGCCCCCATCATCGGATCAAATCCCTTCTTGGCCAGATAAGCCTTCAAGGCATCGCTAAAGTGGGCTTCAACCTTCTTCTCGTGCAACTGGTTCTCCAATTGCATCAGGAACTTGTCCACCACCTGCAGAATAATGTCCTGATCCAATGGCGCAAAACTGATGGTGGCATCCAGACGGTTACGGAACTCGGGCGTGAACATCCTCTTGATCTCAGCCAACTCATCGCCAGCCGTCTTACTGCTGGTAAAGCCGATGGAAACCTTATTCAACGCTTCAGCACCAGCATTTGTCGTCATGATGATGATGACGTTACGGAAGTCCGCCTTGCGGCCATTGTTGTCGGTCAGCGTCCCATGATCCATGACCTGCAAGAGGACATTGAAAATATCCGGGTGCGCTTTCTCGATCTCATCCAATAACAGCACTGCATAGGGGTGCTTGGTAATGGCTTCCGTCAACAACCCGCCCTGATCGAACCCGACATAACCAGGAGGCGCGCCAATCAACCGGCTGACGGCATGGCGCTCCATGTACTCGGACATATCAAACCGGATCAGCTCGATACCCATTGTATAGGCCAACTGCCGGGCCACCTCAGTCTTACCCACCCCGGTAGGCCCGGAGAACAAGAAGGAACCGATCGGCTTTTGTGGATTACCCAAACCGGCTCGGGCCATCTTGATGGCTGCCGCCAAAGAATCGATCGCCTTGTCCTGGCCAAACACCACGTTTTTCAGATCGCGATCCAAGGTTTTGAGCGCATTACGATCATCAGTCGATACGTTCTTAGGCGGAATCCGGGCGATCTTAGCGACGATCTCTTCAACCTCGCCTTTACCAATAGTCTTCTTCTGCCGCGACTTGGGCAGAATCTTCTGCGCAGCACCCGCTTCATCGATCACATCAATCGCCTTGTCAGGCAAATGACGGTCGTTGATGTACTTGGCCGACAGTTCAGCTGCCGTCGCCAAAGCCGCAGCGGTGTACTTCACGCCGTGGTGCTCTTCAAAACGGCTCTTGAGGCCCTTAAGGATTTCCACCGTCTGCTCAATGGTAGGCTCGGACACATCGATCTTCTGGAAACGCCGGGACAGCGCGTTATCCTTCTCGAAAATGCCGCGGAACTCTGTGTAGGTGGTCGCACCGATGCACTTGAGGGTGCCATTGCTCAAAGAAGGCTTAAGCAGGTTGGAAGCATCCAAGGTGCCGCCAGATGCCGCACCAGCACCAACAACGGTATGGATCTCATCAATGAACAAAATACCGTTGCGTTCGTCCGTCAACTGCTTGATGACAGCCTTTAAGCGCTGCTCGAAATCGCCGCGATACTTGGTACCCGCCAGCAAGGCACCCATATCGAGCGCGTATACCGTCGCATCAACGAGGATATCGGGCACATCGCCATCGACAATACGCTTGGCCAACCCTTCCGCAATCGCAGTCTTACCAACGCCAGCCTCACCCACCAGCAGTGGGTTGTTCTTACGCCGCCGGCACAGCACCTGAATCACCCGCTCGATCTCAGGTTCGCGTCCAATAAGCGGGTCAATCCGCCCCTGACTGGCAGCCTGGTTCAGATTAAGGGTGAAGCTCTCCAATGCACCATGGCCGGACTGCTCGGCTTCATTCTCGTGCTCGGTATCACCCTTAGGCGCAGCATGGTTACCACCACTTTGTGGCGCTACCTTGCTGATACCATGCGAGATGAAGTTGACCACATCCAGCCGGGTAATCCCCTGCTGGTGCAGGAAATACACGGCATGTGAATCCTTCTCGCCAAATATGGCTACCAGCACGTTGGCCCCAGTGACCTCTTTCTTACCAGAGGACTGCACATGCAGAATGGCACGCTGGATCACCCGCTGAAAACCGATAGTCGGCTGGGTCTCCACTTCGCTGCTGCCAGACACCAGTGGGGTATGTTCGGCAACAAAATCCGTTAACTCACGGCGCAATTGATCGATCTTGGCGCCACAGGCGCGCAGGACTTCTGCAGCACTCTGGTTGTCCAACATGGCCAGCAACAAGTGCTCTACCGTAATGTATTCATGGCGCTTCTGGCGTGCCTCCATGAAAGCCGTATGCAGGCTGACTTCCAGTTCTTGGGCAATCATCAGTTTTCCTCCATGACACACTGCAGCGGATGCTGGTGCTGACGAGCAAAGTCCATTACTTGAGATACCTTCGTAGCGGCCACATCCTTAGCGAACACACCACAAACGCCTTTCCCCTCGATATGTACTTTGAGCATCACGCGATTGGCCCGTTCATGATCCATTCCAAAAAACTGCTGCAGCACGATGATGACAAACTCCATCGGGGTGAAATCATCATTCAACAGCAAAACTTTATACAGTGGCGGCGGTTGAACCTTTAAAGGCGACTTGGCGAGCTCGACGCCGTCATTGTGTTGGGTGGACATGTTTACCAGGGCAAGAAGATCAGTTACTACCGTAACTCAATTTTGGCCCGACTGGGCTGCTTTTCAAGTGATGTATTTCACGCACAGCTAAGCGGAGGCATGTCGAGGGTGCTTGACGACAAAATGCCACGGGCGTAAAAGGCGAACGTTTGGATTCAAGTTGGTAGCTAGTACCGGCTGTCGGCTGTACGCGGTTGTCGTAGTACATGGAGTGCCAGTCTTGCGAGCCTTGAACCATAACAACATCCAAGCGGCTCGCCGCTTTTATTCTTCGCAACCGCAATAAGGAATTAGCACCATGGCAACTGGTACCGTTAAATGGTTTAACGACGCTAAAGGTTTTGGCTTTATCACCCCAGACGATGGCGGTGAAGACCTGTTCGCTCACTTCTCGGCGATCAACATGAACGGCTTCAAGACCTTGAAGGAAGGCCAGAAGGTCTCTTTCGACGTGACCCAAGGCCCTAAGGGCAAGCAAGCCTCGAACATCCAGAACGCCTAATTTCCCACAGCGCCAACGCTGTGAGCAATTACGTACTCTGAAGTTCAATAAAAAACCCCGCACATGCGGGGGTTTTTATTTCCTAGACGCCGACAAATGGCGGTGCAGTAGGCAGAATTACATTCGAGCGATCATCGCATCGCCAAAAGCCGAGCAACTGACTTCTGTTGCACCGTCCATCAGACGGGCGAAGTCATAAGTCACCTGCTTATCGGCAATAGCCTTCTCCATGGAGCTGATAATCAGATCAGCGGCTTCAGTCCAGCCCATATGGCGCAACATCATTTCGGCCGACAAGATCAGCGAACCTGGGTTCACCTTGTCCTGACCGGCATACTTTGGCGCCGTACCATGGGTAGCTTCGAACATGGCAACGCTGTCGCTCAAATTGGCGCCCGGTGCAATACCGATACCACCCACTTGAGCAGCCAACGCATCGGAAACGTAATCACCGTTCAAGTTCAAGGTCGCCACCACATCGTACTCAGCCGGACGCAACAGAATCTGCTGCAGGAAGGCATCGGCAATCGCATCCTTGACGATGATCTCACGGCCGGTTTTCGGGTTCTTGAACTTGCACCATGGACCAGCATCGATCGGCTCAGCACCGAACTCGGTCTTAGCAAGCTCATAAGCCCAATCACGGAATCCACCCTCGGTGAACTTCATGATGTTGCCCTTGTGGACAATCGTCACGCTCTTACGGTCGTTATCGATAGCATACTGAATGGCCTTACGTACCAGACGGCGTGTGCCGTCCTTAGAAACCGGCTTGATGCCAATACCGGAAGTTTCCGGGAAACGGATCTTCTTCACACCCATTTCGGTTTGCAGGAAGCCGATAACCTTCTTGGCGCCTTCCGATTCCGCAGCCCATTCAATCCCAGCATAGATGTCTTCAGTGTTCTCGCGGAAGATCACCATGTCGGTCAGCTCAGGCTGCTTCAGTGGCGAAGGTACGCCTTGGAAATAACGCACGGGGCGCAGACAGACATAGAGGTCCAGCTCCTGACGCAACGCCACGTTCAAGGAACGGATGCCACCACCAACAGGCGTAGTCATCGGCCCCTTGATGGAAACTACATAGTCCTTCAAGGCTTTCATGGTTTCTTCCGGCAACCACACATCGGAACCGTAAACCTTGGTCGACTTCTCACCTGCGTAGATTTCCATCCAGTGAATCTTCTTGCTGCCTGCATAGGCCTTAGCCACGGCAGCATCCACCACCTTTTTCATCACCGGCGTGATGTCGACACCAATGCCATCACCCTCGATAAAAGGGATGATGGGATTATTGGGGATGGCTTGGCCAGAAAGAATCTTTTGGCCGCCAGTGGGAACCGTGATGTGCGATTGTGTGCTCATGCCTGCTCCGAAAGAGTTAGCTTGGGGTGGAAATGATGGCCGCTTGTAACGACCGGACCTGATTCGCTTTTTTGGCACAACGTCGCATAGATCGGACAAGCGACGTCATGAGACTTGTTATTATCCGGCAAACCCCCTTTCCCTGCCAGTTACTGCGCATGTCCAAGCTCATCCTTTTCAATAAGCCCTATGGGGTGATCACCCAGTTTTCCGATCACGCCAAACACCAGACCCTGTCCCATTTCATCGAAGCACCGGGTTTTTACCCCGCAGGCAGACTAGATACCGACTCAGAAGGCCTTCTGCTGCTCACCGACGACGGCAAGCTACAAGCCCACATCGCCGATCCACGCCACAAGCTGGCCAAGACCTACTGGGCTCAGGTGGAAGGCATCCCGGATGAAACCGCACTAGCCGCCCTACGTAAGGGGGTAGACCTGGGTGACTTTGTTACCCGCCCGGCCGAGGCCGAACTTATCGAACCGCCAGCGTTATGGCCACGTAACCCTCCCATAAGGGTACGCAAGCAAATTCCAGACAGCTGGATCGCCCTGACGATACGTGAAGGGAAAAATCGTCAGGTACGACGGATGACAGCCAAGGTCGGACTGCCTACCCTACGATTAGTGCGAGTACGTGTCGGCGATTGGACGCTGGACAACATCGCACCCGGAGAATGGCAGCAGCGTGATGTTGTACTACCCGCCGCCAGCCGTCAGTCAAATCAACCGTTCAAGCCCAAGAGGCCCTGATGCTGATCCCTGCCGGCCAACACCCTAAAGCTGTCGCCATAGCCCGAGCGCTTATCGAAGGATTCGATCGCCATTACAACATTTTCCGCGAAGTGAGCCGCACTGCAAAAACCCGCTTTGAGGCCGCAGACTGGCATGCGGTACAGACAGCCTCCCGCGAGCGGATTCGTTTCTATGACGAACGGGTCAATGAATGTGTTGCACGTTTACACGACGAGTTCCATGCAGATTGGCTGGACGACGACATCTGGCAACAAGCCAAACTGCTTTTTATCGGCATGCTGGTCAATCACAAACAACCCGAACTCGCCGAGACATTCTTCAACTCAGTGTGCTGCAAGATTCTGCATCGTCATTATTTTCACAACGACTTTATCTTTGTACGCCCTGCCATTTCGACTGAGTACATCGAGTCCGACCCTCCCACCTATCGCAGCTATTACCCTCGTAATGGTGGTTTTCGCCAAACGCTGCATCAGATTGTGATGGACTTTGGGTGGCAGCGTGGTTTTGCCAATCTGGATCACGATTTCGACTATGTTGTCTCATCAGTACTGGCACACGTTGGAGGCCACTGGCCCGACATTGAAGCCAACTTCCAGATCCAGGTGATGTCTTCTGCCTTCTACCGCAACAAAGCGGCCTACATTATCGGCAAAGCCGTCAATGGCAGTGCGGAGTACCCCTTCGTCGTTCCCGTTCTACACGACGATACCGGCAAGCTTTATCTCGATACCATCCTGTTACAGCCTGCCCGCATTGCTATTTTGTTCTCGCTGAACCGGGCTTACTTCATGGTTGACATGGCCTCCCCCTCGGGCTATGTCGGCTTTTTGCGATCCATGCTGCCCTTCAAGCCCAAGGCTGAGCTCTACACCATGCTGGGCTTGGCCAAGCAAGGCAAAACGGTTTTCTATCGGGACCTGATGTATCACCTGCGCCATTCGCGCGATGATTTCATCGTCGCGCCCGGTATTCGCGGTTTAGTGATGCTGGTATTCACGCTGCCGTCCTTTCCATACGTTTTCAAGCTCATCAAAGATGAAATCGCCCCCACAAAAGAGGTGACCAAGGAAGTTGTGCTGGCGAAATACCTACTCGTGAAGCAACACGACCGAGTTGGCCGAATGGCTGATACGCTGGAATTCAGCAATGTGGCCCTACCCAAAGCACGGTTCACAGAAGAATTGCTCACCGAGCTACGCGCATTGGCACCGAGTCTGCTGGAGGAGAATGACAACGAGGTCGTCATTCGCCACCTTTATATCGAACGGCGCATGGAGCCGCTCAATCTGTTCCTAAACCGCGCCAGCACAGCCCAACTGGAAGCCGCGGTGACAGACTATGGCCACGCCATCCGCGAACTCGCGACTGCCAATATTTTCCCTGGGGATATGTTGTTCAAGAATTTCGGCATTACACGATACGGACGCGTCGTGTTTTATGACTACGACGAAATCGAATATATGACCGACTGCAACTTCCGCGATATTCCGCCAGCACCCTCGCCGGAAATGGAAATGGCCAGTGAACCCTGGTACCCCGTTGCACGTAACGATGTCTTCCCAGAAGAGTTTGCGCGCTTCCTATTAGGCCCGAGCGAAATCCGCCGCGTATTCCTGCAGCACCATCAGGACCTGCTTAGCGCCAGCTTTTGGCGTAACAAGCAGGAACGCATCCAGGCCGGCTACGTAGAGGATTTCTTCCCCTACCCCGTCACACTCCGCTTTTGCCACTTGTATGGCAATAGAGAGGCAAGCTGAACACTAACTAGCCACAATGAGCTTCAGGCACGTGGATGATGCTGGGCATGCAGCGCTTGCAAACGTGTCTGGGCAACGTGGGTATAAATCTGCGTGGTGGTGATATCAGCATGCCCCAGCAATAGTTGCACAACACGCAAATCAGCACCGTGGTTAACCAGATGGGTTGCGAAAGCATGCCGCAATACATGTGGACTGAGCCGATCATCTGCTATGCCAGACAGACTAGCGTAACGTTTAACAATGCACCAAAAGCCCTGACGGGTAAGGGGCTTACCAAACGTGTTCAAAAATGCAGTGGGATGCGCCCGACCAGCTAACAAGATCGGCCGGCCAGCCTGCAAATACTGTGAAACAGCCTGCTGAGCCAGCTCACCCATCGGGATAATTCGCGTTTTTCCTCCCTTACCCTGTTCAATGCGAATCGCTCCCCCCTGCAAGTCAAACGCTGCAAGGGGCAGACTGACGAGTTCCGATACCCGCAGGCCAGTGGCGTACATCAGTTCCAGCATGGCCTGATCGCGCAACCCCAATGGCTTGTCGATATCTGGCGACGCCAAAAGGGCCTCGACTTCGGCCTCACTTAATATTTTTGGCAGAGGCCGAACCAGTTTTGGCCCCTCAAGCTCGGTAGTCGGGTCGGTGACGATCTGCTCCTCTTCAAGCCAATGCCGGTAGTAGCGTCGTAATGCAGACAATAGTCGAGCCCTTGATGCCGCATTCTTGCCGCGCTGTAATACCGGTAACGCACGGCGCTCTTCTGCGCTTATCCCTCGATTAGCCTCATAGAGAACAGTCTGCTCTGCGAGAAAGTCTCGAATCGTCTCGCTACCAGGATTTAAGCCATCAATCTCTCTCACTACCAACCAACTTGACCACTGCAACAGGTCACGACGGTAACTGCTGGCAGTGTGTTCACTCCAACCATCCGCCAGCCAGACCGCATCGACAAAGCTATCAACTCTCTCAATCTCTAACTTCATACGACCTGATGTCATCGTTGCCTCAAACTAACGTCCACGCTCATCCAAACCAACAGATTCACACAATCCGCAGGGATTCGCTCAAACCATAGAAAAAAACGCGAGGCCTTTCGGCACTCGCGTTTCCAGACCAGTACTTCGGTCGACTTAGTTTGCTGCAGATGCAACCTTGCGGGCTGGCAGCTTTTCCTTAATACGTGCGGACTTGCCCGAACGATCGCGGAGGTAATACAGCTTGGCGCGACGAACATCGCCACGGCGCTTAACTTCAACCGAGGCAACCAATGGCGAGTAGGTTTGGAACGTACGTTCCACACCCTCACCCGAGGAAATCTTGCGAACGATGAAGGAGCTGTTCAAGCCACGATTGCGCTTTGCAATCACGACACCTTCATAAGCCTGCAGACGTTCACGGTTACCTTCCTTCACCTTGACCTGTACGACAACAGTGTCGCCAGGAGCGAATTCAGGAATGGTCTTGCCCAAACGGGCGATTTCTTCTTGTTCCAGCTTTGCGATGAGGTTCATCGTAATACTCCGGTTGTGAAACTTGTTCCTTCTCCGGCATCACGCATAAACGGCTATGCACGCCGACCTCGCTCCTGCGATGCTCGCTGTACAGGCGTACAGCTGCGCTTCTCAAAACGACCCCGACCTGCTCGCTCGCTTTCTACGCGATACCTCTCTACGTGTTATCCGGCTGGTGTTCAGCCTGGAACTCACGGAGAAGCCGAGCTTCCTCTTTTGTCAGCTGACGCTGAGCAAGCAACTCGGGACGACGTAACCACGTCCTCCCCAGTGCCTGCTTCAGACGCCAGCGCCTGATATGGGCATGATTACCGGACATCAAGACATCCGGCACCGCCATGCCGCGGTATTCTTCTGGACGGGTGTAATGCGGGCAATCCAGCAACCCGTCCACAAAACTATCTTCCTGCGCCGAGGCAGCATCATTCAGCACACCCGGCAACTGGCGCACAATGCTGTCAATCAGCACCATGGCCGGCAACTCGCCCCCAGAAAGGACATAGTCGCCTATCGAAATCTCTTCATCGACCTGGCGAGCAATCACCCGCTCATCAATGCCTTCATATCGGCCAGCGATAACGATCAGGCCCGGTTCCGCCACCAAACGCATCACTGCGGCATGATCCAACGGTTTGCCTTGAGGTGACATGTAAACCACCTTCGGACGCACTACACCCTCAGACTGCTGTGAGGATCGAGCAGCTTCAATGGCTGCTTCAAGTGGTTCAGGCAGCATAACCATGCCAGGACCACCACCATAAGGCCGATCATCCACGCGCCGATAGTTATCGATCACGTAATCCCGTGGATTCCAGCAGCGCAAACCAAATATGTTCTGGTCACACGCCCGCTGGGTAACCCCATGGTCGGCCAAAGCATCGAACATGCCTGGGAAAATTGTAACGACGTCGAAACGCACGCTAATAGTCCAGACCCCAATCGACCCGGATTACCCGGGACGTCTGGTCAACAGAGTCGACAACCGCGCCAACAAAGGGAACCAGGCGCTCGGTATCGCCATCTCTTACCACCAGCACGTCGTTAGCACCGGTAGCCAGCAGACTCTGGACAATACCTAGGCGCTCTTCCTGCCGATTAATAACCTCAGAGCCAATCAGATCAGCCCAGTAGAATTCATCTTCATCGGTTTCAGGCATTTCACTGCGAGGCACAGCAACAGTCGTACCTTTCAGTGCTGCAGCAACGTCCCGATCATCCACGCCTTCTAACTGGGCATTGATGTTCTTGGGCTGAGCACTGCTATTCAATACCTTATAGGCGCGCCACTGGCCATTACGGCCCAACCACCACACAGGGTATTCAAACAGGCTATCCACATACTCGGTATCGGAAACAACCTTTACCCAACCCCGAATACCAAATGCACCAGCGATAAAACCCATCGGCACCAAATCAGCCGGGATACCGGCCGCAGATGCAGCGATGGGTTGTTGCTTAGCCGGCTTCATGTCGGCGTCAATCACTTCAGGCCATTAAGCCGGGAGACTCTTGACCAGCTTCTTAACGCTGTCAGCCAACTGGGCGCCATTGGCGATCCAATGGTTCAGACGGTCTGCAGCAATACGCACACCCTCTTCACCATCCTTGGCGACTGGGTTAAAGAAACCAATACGCTCAATGAAGCGGCCGTCGCGGCGGCAACGCTTGTCAGCCACGATCACATTGAAGAACGGGCGATTCTTGGCGCCACCACGGGCAAGACGGATCACAACCATTTGTGTTTCCTAAATTCAGTTAGGCGGAAAAAGCCGCGGATTTTACAACCACGGCATGCGTTCCCGCAAGAACATCTTTCAACTCAAGTGATTACATGCCGGGCAGCATACCCTTCATGCCCTTCATCATCTTGAACATATTCTTGCCGGAAAATTGCTTCATCATTTTTTGCATCTGCTCAAACTGATTCAGCAAACGATTTACTTCCTGTACCGAAACTCCAGAACCGGCTGCAATCCTGCGTTTGCGGCTGGCCTTCAGCAACTCGGGCTTACGCCGCTCTTCCATCGTCATCGAATTGATAATCCCTTCGACTCGGCGCATCGCTTTATCTGCATCAGGTCCCTGCATCGCAGCACCGAGCTGCCCCATGCCGGGGAGCTTGTCGATCAGGCCTGCCATCCCCCCCATTTTCTTCATTTGTTGAATTTGCGCTTTGAAGTCTTCAAGGTCGAAACCCTTGCCTGTCTTCATCTTCTTGGCAAGTTTTTGGGCTTCTTCCACATCAACTGTCTGCTGAACCTGCTCAATCAGCGAGAGAACATCCCCCATCCCGAGAATCCGGGACGCCATCCGTTCCGGGTGAAATGGTTCAAGCCCAGTGACCTTCTCGCCCACGCCCACAAACTTGATGGGCTTACCGGTTACATGGCGCACCGATAAAGCAGCACCACCACGGGCATCACCGTCCAGCTTCGTCAAAACCACACCGGTCAATGGCAGCGCTTCGCTAAATGCCTTGGCGGTATTGACCGCATCCTGACCTTGCATCGCATCAACCACAAACAAGGTTTCAATGGGATTCAAGGTTGCGTGCAAGATTTTGATCTCAGCCATCATGGCCTCATCAATAGCCAATCGCCCCGCCGTATCTACAATCAACACATCAAAGAAGTGTCGCTTGGCATGGTCCAATGCCGCCCGGGCTATCTCAACAGGCAATTGCCGAGGATCAGATGGGAACCATTCCACACCGATCTGCCCAGCCAAGGTTTTCAGCTGCTCGATAGCTGCAGGGCGATAGACATCAGCAGATACCACCAATACTTTCTTCTTGGATTCATCCTTTAGGCGCTTGGCAAGCTTACCGGTTGTGGTGGTTTTACCCGCTCCCTGCAAACCAGCCATTAACACTACGGCGGGAGGGACCGCTGCAAGATTGAGAGCGTCATTGTGTGCACCCATCAGCTTTTTCAGCTCATCATGCACTACTCCAATCACCGCTTGCCCCGGTGTAAGGCTACCCATTACCTCTTCACCAACAGCGCGAGCCTTTACATCCGCGACAAATGCCTTTACCACAGGCAAGGCCACATCAGCTTCCAGCAACGCCATGCGTACTTCACGCATGGCATCGGAAATGTTGTCTTCGGTCAGACGGGCATGACCACGAAGATTCTTTACGACGGAGGAAAGGCGACTTTGGAGGCTATCGAACATGGTACGACTCTCAATCGGCGCGGCTTAGCCAACGCTCTGTTAAACTCGAACGCGTAAGTTTACCCGAGTTAAGCGCTTGAATCCTTTTACCTCTGCCACTATGAATTGGTACTCGCCCGCCATTTGGCTCGGGTACTTGCTACTGACCAGCTGGATTATGTGGGCACGGCGAGAAACCACAACGCCGCCAAGCACACAACAACAGCAATATGAGCATGCCTTGTTGGGTACGCTTCTGTTGCTACATACGCTTCCTGCTTTCGCACCACTAGCTCAGACACTACCCCACTTTGGCGCTCGCGAAGCCCTTGGCCTGCTGACGTGGCTATCTGTCCTCATCTACTGGACTGCGGCCTTCCTTATTCGACTGGAAGGCTTACAAACCGTGTTGCTGCCGGTCGCAACTGCAATGCTAGCCATCAGTCATCTATTGCCTCCAGGGCACCCAACTCCGTGGCTGGCCGCAACGCTTATGCAAGCGCATTTCGCGATAGCCATGCTGTCTTATGGTTTCTTCTCTGTTGCAGCAGGTCTTGCAGCCTTAATGCGCCTCGCTGATCGAGATTTACATCATCCAGCCAAAGGATTATTACGCCAGCTCCCCCCCCTACTGGCGCTTGAAAAGTTACTTTTCTCAACCCTGGCGCTTGGTTTCACCCTCTTAACGGCCACCCTTGTCACCGGCACCGTATTTTCCGAAGAACTATTCGGACGGACAATTACCTGGAATCACAAGACCATTTTTTCTTTTTGCGCCTGGTTGGTGTTCGGTGTGTTGATTTGGGGGCGCCACACTCGAGGCTGGCGAGGCAGAACTGCAATAAATTGGACACTGATTGGTTTCGCACTTTTACTTCTGGCCTATATTGGTAATCGTTTCGTACTGGATAGCTTGCTCAAACGATAACCATGGCGCCACTTATTTGGCATGCCGATGACCCTACACCCAAGCCTGCCAATATGCGGATTAAAAATACTGAGTTTTTACTTCACACTGCAAAATTAAGCTTAAGCCACATAGGACAAGGCTTTGCGCCTTTACACGCAAACTTGACAAAGGCATTATTTCTGTCAGCCTTTAATAAATAAACAGTCTAGGCTCGGCGCAGAACGCGTCGATTTTTTGCATAGGAAGCTCGATTATGGCGCAAGCAACAACACCGCTTTCCGGCATCGCCCGCGCGCTTGTCCAGCAAGGTCGGCTGCAAGAGGCAGATGCCGAAGCGGTCCACGCTCAGTCTCAAACTAGCAACAGCACTTTCGTCCAAGCACTAATCGCCAGCAAAAAATTGAGCGCTGCACAAATTGCGGAATTTGCTGCTGCAACTTTTGGTTATCCATTGTTAGATCTGGCGCAACTTGATGTTGCTTATATCCCTCCCGGGGTGCTTGACCCCAAATTGATGCAAACCCGTCGAATTGTTCCACTCTATAAACGTGGCACCAAATTGTTCGTCGGCATTTCAGACCCTACCAATATCAAAGCACTGGAAGATGCGAAGTTTCAGACCGGTGCAATGATTGAGCCCATAGTCGTTGAAGATAATAAGCTTGGTCAGCTAATTGAAAAGCTCATTGAAGCCAGTGGCGCCAATCTAAAGGATTTGGTTGTAGACCAGGATGAGTTAGATATTGCAGGTGGGGAAGAAGGAGGGGGGGCCGAGCCAGAAGCCGCCTCCATGGATGTCGACGATGCCCCTGTCGTTAAATACATTCAAAAAGTGTTACTGGACGCGATCAACACCGGGGCTTCTGATATTCATTTCGAGCCCTATGAGAAGTTCTACCGCGTACGTTACCGCATTGACGGCGTTTTACGTGAAGTTGCGCAACCCCCGCTAGCCATCAAAGACAAGATGGCTTCACGGATTAAGGTTATTTCAAAGCTCGATATTTCGGAAAAACGCATCCCACAAGACGGCCGTATGAAGTTGGTGCTTTCCAAGAGTCGTGCCATCGATTTTCGGGTCTCCACGCTGCCAACATTGTTTGGCGAGAAAATTTGTATGCGGATTCTTGACCCAAGTTCCGCAACCTTGGGGATTGATGCCCTCGGCTATGAGCCAGAACAAAAGGCCTCCTTACTCGAAGCGATACATCGACCATATGGCATGGTTCTGGTCACAGGCCCAACAGGTTCAGGAAAGACTGTGTCGCTGTATACCTGCCTGAATATCCTGAACGAACCTGGCATTAACATATCCACAGCGGAAGATCCAGCGGAAATCAACTTACCCGGCATTAACCAAGTCAACGTCAACGACAAAGCGGGGTTAACTTTTGCTGCTGCACTAAAGTCCTTCCTGCGTCAGGATCCCGACATAATCATGGTGGGCGAAATTCGAGACCTAGAGACCGCAGACATATCCATCAAAGCAGCACAGACCGGCCATATGGTGTTTTCAACGCTGCACACCAACGATGCTCCCGCGACCTTATCGCGTATGTTAAACATGGGCATTGCCCCCTTCAACATTGCTTCCGCAGTCATTCTGATTACCGGCCAACGCCTTGCGCGAAAGCTTTGCTCTGCTTGTAAGAAGCCCGTCGACATTCCACCGGAGGCGCTTATAAAAGCTGGTTTCGAACCTGAAGAGTTGGATGGCAGTTGGCAACCCTTCGGTCCCGTGGGTTGTGACACGTGTAAGGGAACTGGCTACAAAGGGCGGGTAGGTATTTATCAAGTCATGCCTATTTCCGAGGAGATGCAACGTATCATCATGCGGCAGGGCAACTCCATTGAGCTAGCCGACCAAGCCAAGCGGGAAGGTGTAAAGGACCTCCGTCAATCTGGCCTGTTAAAGGTAAAGCAGGGCCTGACCTCACTGACGGAAGTAGAAGCCGTTACTAACGAATAAGACAGTAGTTGCAAGGAGCAAGCACATGGCTGCGGACAAAAAAGCAAAAACCAAAGAGTATTCCTTCTCCTGGGAAGGAAAAGACAAAACCGGCAAAACCCTCAGAGGTGAAATGAGGGCAGCCGGCGATGCGGTGGTTCGCAGCAACCTACGTAGACAAGGGATTAACGTAACAAAAATTAAAAAGAAATCCACCGCTGGTGGAAAAAGTATTACTGAAAAGGATATTGCATTCTTCACCCGCCAAATGGCGGTGATGATGAAATCTGGTGTTCCATTACTTCAAGCTTTTGATATCGTCGCAAAGGGCCATAGCAATCCGCGTTTCACCAAGCTTTTGCTCGATATTAAAAATGATGTGGAAACTGGCTCCAGCCTAACTACTGCATTTCGTAGACATCCTTTATATTTTGACCAGTTATTCTGTAATTTGGTCCAGGCTGGGGAACAAGCAGGTATCCTTGATGCATTGCTAGATCGTTTAGCTACCTATAAAGAGAAGATTCTTGCCATTAAAGGTAAAATCAAATCTGCACTCTTTTATCCAACAGCGATTATCATCGCAGCGTTTATCATCATCTCGGTGATCATGATTTTCGTTATCCCTGCATTTAAAGATCTATTTGCTGGATTTGGCGCTGATCTCCCGATGCCTACGCAAATCGTCATCAATATCTCAGAATTTTTTACCGATTATTGGTGGTTAATTTTTGGCAGTATTGGTGGCGGTATATACGCCCTAATTCAACTGAAGAAACGCTCGCTTGCCTTCCAAATGTGGATAGATCGGACAGCGCTGAAATTACCAATATTTGGCGAGATTATTCGCAAAGCCACCATCGCTCGCTGGACTCGTACCATGTCTACAATGTTTGCGGCTGGTGTACCACTGGTTGAAGCGCTTGATTCGGTAGGTGGCGCATCTGGCAATATTGTCTACTCGAACGCCACAAAACGTATCCAAAACGAAGTCAGTACGGGTACCAGTCTCACCGTCTCAATGCAAAACAGCGAGGTCTTCCCTCCAATGGTCCTACAGATGGTTGCTATAGGCGAAGAATCTGGTGCCTTAGATTCCATGCTTGGCAAAATTGCAGACTTTTTTGAACAAGAGGTAGACGAAGCTGTAGATGCTATGACCAGCCTGATGGAACCGATGATCATGATGGTATTAGGCCCTATCATTGGCGGTATTATCATCGCGATGTACTTACCGATTTTCAAGATGGGCGCGGCAGTAGGCGGTTAATTCATATGAGTTTGTGGTACGTATTAGCACATCAACCCGTTGTCTTTGTGACTGCCGTTTTCATACTTGGACTTTTGATCGGAAGCTTCTTAAATGTCGTTATCCATCGTCTACCCAAGATGATGGAAGCGAACTTTAGGGCGGAATGTGCATTACTTGATCAGCCTGCAGAAGTACAACTAACTACTGAAACAGCCTCATCACATTATAATTTGATCGCACCACGATCATGCTGTCCGGGTTGCGGTGCTCAGATAGCTGGTTACGACAACATCCCAGTCTTATCTTGGTTGTTACTGCGAGGAAAATGTCGACATTGCAAAACTACCATCTCAATCCGCTACCCATTTGTTGAGCTAGTAACCGGGCTGGTATCGGCAGGGTTAGCCGCTTATTTTGGCTGGGGATTTATTGCTGCAGGCTGTATTGTTTTCGCTTGGTTTCTGATAGCGCTATTCTGTATTGATGTAGATACATACCTTTTACCTGATGATTTAACCCTACCTTTGCTCTGGCTAGGTTTGCTTTTCAATTTATTTGGTGGCTTAACATCATTAAATAGTGCATTAATTGGTGCGGTAGCAGGCTACCTCTGCCTTTGGTCGGTATATTGGCTATTTAAACTAGCTACCGGCAAGGAAGGAATGGGGTACGGTGATTTTAAATTACTCGCAGCGATCGGTGCTTGGCTTGGCTGGCAAGCACTTCCTATAGTCATTTTGCTCTCCTCTCTTATTGGAGCCATCCTAGGCATTGCGCTAACATTGTTAGCCAGTCGGGGTTGGAGCAAACCACTCCCTTTCGGCCCATACTTAGCCATTGCCGGTATGATTGCATTGATATGGGGAGATAATCTGCAACGAATAATATTTGCGATATAGTGTATGTATACAGTTGGATTAACTGGTGGTATTGGCTCAGGAAAAAGTACTGTAACTGCAATCTTTGAAAATCTTGGTGTTCCTTTGGTGGACACAGACTCCATTGCTCATACTTTGAGTCAACCCAATATGCCGGGCTCTCGAGCTGTATATGAGCTATTCGGTTCTCATTTTATTGATGCAAATGGTGCGGTCGAACGAGCCAAGCTTAGAAAGCTCATCTTTGAAAACACAGATGCCAAACATAAACTAGAAGCATCATTGCATCCACTTATTCGAGCTGAAGCGGTAAAAAAATTATCAGCCCTGCCAATCATCACTTCCTATGTATTACTAGTAGTTCCTTTGTTATTTGAAACGGGAAGCTATCAAGACTTAATTGATACTACACTAGTAGTCGATTGTCCCGAGCCTTTACAAATTTTACGTGTCAAAGCTCGAAGCCAGCTCAACCAGCAAGAAGTAGAGGCGATCATGCGTACTCAACTTTCCCGAGCAGAAAGACTAATAAGAGCGGACAGCGTCATCCTCAATGATGGAGACCTAGCATCCCTAGAGGAAAAGGTTAAAATCCTGCATAAGCGATATATGCAAACAGCTGAATTACAACAAGATTCATTGTAATGATTTGTCAAAGCAGTGTTAATCTTGCACAATTGAGTGCTGATTCAGTACAAGCAGCCGGCTCTGCCACCGTGATAAGTTACGAATTCCCTGTTAATGAACGAATCCGCACCCTTCTACGGCTTGAGGATTTGTACAATCGTGCCGCATTCTTTTCCAACCGAGAGCATGCGTTGGAACATCATGCAGCTTTGCTGTGCCTGTTTGAAATCATGGAGGTAGCAGGGCGCGCCGATTTAAAGTCCGATCTTCTGCAAGAATTGGAGCGCCAACGCCAAACACTGGAAGGCCTTCGCGACAACCCTCAAATATCCGAAGAAGCTTTGGATATGGTACTAGCAGATATTGAGCATACGCATACCAGATTGCTTGAGCCAACAGGCAAATTTGCCCAGCACTTACGTGAAAACGAGTGGCTTATGGCAATTAAGCAGCGCTCAACCATACCTGGCGGGGCATGCCAGTTTGACCTCCCCTCTTATCACTACTGGCAGCAACAACCCGTACAAGAGAGGCAGCATGCGATCAACGGATGGCTTGGCCCGATGCTACCCATCAAAGATGGAATCGATATCGTGCTGCGCATCTTACGTAACAGTGCAAAGGTATTCCCATTGACCGCACCGAATGGCGCATTCCAACAAATGTCTGGTGGAAAGTTAGTTCAGCTATTGAAGGTGACACTAGCCAAAGAGTTACCTTTCGTACCCGAGCTCTCAGCAAATAAGTACGCCATTAATGTGCGATTTGTTTCCCCTGCTGCAGGCGGCGACCGTCCCCGCCAATGTGATCAAGATGTAGACTTCCTCCTTGCTTTTTGCAATCTCTAATCTTTATGACAGGGCTCCCTCAAAAACAAATTTGTTGCCCAAGCTGTAGCGGACAGTCTTTTTGGTCACACGAAAACCCTTGGAGACCGTTTTGTACAGAGCGCTGCAAGCAGCGGGACCTTGGAGCATGGGCAAGCGACTCTTACCGCATTCCTGCGAATACAACCAGTCACCATCTTGAAGACACCCAATCCTGACAGTATCAGCTAGTAAAGGCCCGCAAACTAACGAAGTACTGGTGGCGGTACAAAGTTAAGCGTGGATTTTCCACACTCAGCTAGCAAGTTGCCATTAGCAAAGATACAAGCAACTTGTTCCCAATGAAAATCCCTTTCCTAATCCCATACTGGCGCCTCACTCGCCTGACTATACATTTCATGCGTGGCCTATTAGAGGTCGGTCTCATATTTCCCATACATACAAGCAAAGTCAAAGAAGAAGTAATTATTCGTTGGTCACGCCAACTTTGCCAGATCCTGAATATACGCACCATTAACAATCTAATCTGTCGACCACATAATACAATGCTGGTTGCTAACCACGTGTCCTGGTTAGATATATTTGTCTTGAATTCAGTATTTGCATCTCGGTTTGTTGCAAAAGCTGAAGTACGTCATTGGCCTTTCATTGGTTGGTTATGCCACCAGACAGGAACTCTCTTCATAGTAAGAGAACGTCGGCACGATACTCGCAGAGTAAACAAGGAGATCGCTGATGCACTCGCAAATGGCGATTGTGTTGCAGTATTTCCCGAGGGCATAACATCTAGCGGATTATCAACCTCCACCTTCAATGCATCTCTGCTACAACCCGCAGTAGATGCAAATGCCCAGGTTCTGGCTGTAGCATTGTCTTATTACGATCAGCATGGCAATCGGACTGATGCTGCAGCATACATTGGTGAAATGACTTTATTCGACTCAGTATGGCGCTTGATACACCAACCAGTCATAGAAGTGGAATTACAATATTTCCCCACAATTAGTGCCGGGCAGCTCAGTCGCAAGGAAATTGCCCATCAAGTGCAACAACTAATCAATGATCACATTAGAAGTTAAGTGTCATGAGTTAGACACCTGGTACTAGATGGCACCTGAAATACCTGCCCATCCTCTAGCCTAATGGCTGTTAGGAGGCCGCCCCAGACACATCCTGTATCGAGCGCAATAATGTCATCTCGCCGCAAAAAACCGAGCGCAGACCAATGACCAAAGACCACTACCTCATCACGAGCATTCAGCTTATCAGAGCTATCAAACCAAGCATATAAGCTCGCAGGGGCATCTTCCAAGTCCCCTTTGAAGTCTAAATTCAGCGTACCCTCTTCTACATCTAGCATCCTCATGCGCGTACATACGTTGACAACTAATCGTAAACGCTCGATACCGCTTAGACTTGCACACCATCTATTTGGCTCATTTCCATAAAGTTGGCTCAGAAACTCAAAATATCCATCCGCAGACAAAACAAATTGAACTTCATTGGATAAAGCAAGAGCTTGACTAGTCGTCCATTCCGGCAACAATCCTGCATGAACAATCACGTACTCACTCTTATTCACTTGACGTACCAATGGCTGGGTGCGTAGCCAATTCAACAGTATTCCACAGTCATGGGCACATAATAGCTCAGTTAGCGTATCACCCTTTTTCTGCTTGGCCAGTCCATATCCAATAGCTAGAAAATGCAAATCGTGATTACCTAATACCATAAATACAGAATCACGATTTGAATGTGCCCAACGAAGCACAGACAATGAATCCGGCCCACGATTTACTAAGTCACCCACAAGGTAAATACAGTCGGCTGCGGGATTGAATAGAAAACTATCCAATAGAGACATCAACTCGCTAAAGCATCCTTGAATATCGCCTATCACATAATTTGCCATACCTTTCAGCCCTATACTTAGTGCCCCGCATTGTCATCAATAGGAGGAGGCGCCATTTCATAAAGCAGTAAACAAAAAGCCAACCGTTTAGGTTGGCTTTTTGTTTACTGCTGCGAATTACTCCGCAACTTCGGATGCTACTACATCATCTGGCCGATCAAGCAGCTCAACTAAAGCCATAGGAGCGTTATCCCCTTGGCGGAAGCCGTATTTCAAGATACGAAGATAACCACCACTACGATTCTTGTAACGTGGGCCAAGAACATCAAACAACTTGATAACCAACTCTCGGTCACGAGTGCGGTCGAATGCTAAACGCAAGTTTGCAACCGAACGCTCTTGCTTACCCAATGTGATCAATGGCTCGGCAACTCGACGTAACTCTTTAGCCTTAGGCAACGTAGTCTTAATGGCTTCGTGCTTAAGCAATGCATTAGCCAGGTTACGCAGCATAGCGAGACGGTGACTTGTCGTACGATTTAGTTTGCGATTACTTTGACGGTGACGCATGAATCTCTATCCTTTGTCAATCCAGCCTAGTTACGGCTTTTCCAGACCAACCGGCGGCCAATTTTCCAGCTTCATGCCCAAAGTCAACCCCTTGGAGGCAAGTACTTCCTTAATTTCATTTAAGGATTTACGGCCAAGATTTGGGGTCTTTAATAACTCGGTTTCAGTGCGCTGAATTAGGTCACCAATGTAATAAATATTTTCAGCCTTAAGACAGTTTGCCGAGCGAACAGTTAGCTCGAGATCATCAACCGGACGCAACAGAATCGGATCAACCTGAGGGGCACGAGGTGCTTCTGGCTCAACCTCCGTACTCTTCAGGTCCGCAAAGACAGCAAGCTGCTCGACCAAAACACGGGCAGCATATCGCACTGCTTCTTCTGGATCGATTGCACCATTCGTTTCGATATCAATAACAAGCTTGTCTAAGTCAGTACGCTGTTCAACACGTGCACTTTCAACAGCATAACTAACACGGCGAATCGGGCTAAATGAAGCATCCAATAGGATAGAGCCAATGTTACGGCCTTCCTCCTTATCAATGCGCACCACAGCAGGTTGATAACCCCGGCCCTTCTCAACCTTAATCTCCATAGCAAGCTTGCCACCTGAAGACAAGTTAGCGATGACATGGCCAGGGTTAACAATCTCAACGTCATGTGGCACATCGATATCACTGGCTTTGACTAAGCCTTCACCGTCTTTTTTCAAAGTCAGCAATGCCTCACCACGACCGTGAAGCTTTAGTACCACGCCTTTAAGGTTAAGAAGAATATCAACGACATCTTCTTGCACACCATCCAGCGCAGAATACTCATGCAGAACGCCCTCGATTTTTACTTCAGTCGGGGCATATCCAGGCATGGACGACAACAGGATACGGCGCAATGCATTGCCAAGCGTATGGCCGTAACCACGCTCAAACGGCTCCATCACGACACGCGCCTGAGTAGAAGACGATGCCTGCACATCAATGATGCGCGGTTTCAGCAAGTCATTCGCGTTGCTTTGCATAAACAATCAATCCCTTTATCGAAACGAGCTGCGGTCCGAACTATCGGTACGGCGATTACTTCGAGTAGAACTCGACGACGAGCTGCTCGTTGATGTCGCTGGAAAGGTCACCGCGTTCCGGAGAAGCTTTATAGACACCTTCCATCTTCTTACCATCGACATTTACCCAGCTCGGAAAACCAATTTGCTCAGCAAGAGCCAAAGCCTCTTGAATACGAACCTGTTTCTTCGACTTCTCACGAACAGATACAGTATCCCCAGCTCTAACTTGGTATGAAGGGATATTAACGACTTGGCCGTTAACAATAATCGACTTATGGCTCACTAGCTGGCGCGCTTCTGCACGTGTAGAACCATAACCCATACGATAAACGACATTATCCAAGCGAGCTTCGAGAAGCTTTAACAGATTCTCACCTGTTGAGCCTTTACGACGAGCAGCTTCTTCAAAGTAACGACGGAACTGGCGCTCTAGGACACCATAAATACGACGAATTTTCTGCTTTTCGCGCAATTGAACACCAAAACCGGATAGCCTGGGCTGCTTAGCACCATGCTGACCAGGTTTGCTATCCAGTTTGCACTTGGTATCGAGCGCACGACGCGCGCTCTTAAGGAACAAGTCTGTTCCCTCACGGCGCGACAACTTGCACTTCGGTCCGATATAACGTGCCATCTCGGGTCTCCGGAATTAAATACGACGCTTCTTCGGCGGACGACAGCCGTTGTGCGGTACAGGGGTAACGTCAGAAATGCTGGTGATCTTAAAACCCAGCGCATTCAACGCACGCACAGCAGAGTCGCGGCCGGGGCCGGGTCCCTTGATGCGAACTTCGAGGTTCTTAACACCATATTCCTGGGCAACTTTACCAGCATGCTCCGCAGCAACCTGTGCCGCGAATGGTGTACTCTTACGAGAGCCCTTAAAACCAGCACCACCCGAGGTAGCCCAGGAGAGAGCATTTCCTTGGCGATCAGTGATGGTCACGATTGTGTTATTGAAGGATGCGTGGACATGCACGATCCCTTCAGACACAATCTTTTTGACTTTCTTCCGTACACGCACTGTGTTTGCTTTAGCCATTGCTATTCCTTAAGTGCTTACTTCTTGCCGGCGATTGCCTTACGAGGTCCCTTACGGGTGCGGGCATTCGTCCGAGTGCGCTGACCACGCGCAGGCAAGCCCTTGCGATGGCGCAGACCACGGTAACAACCGAGATCCATCAGGCGCTTGATATTCATAGTAATTTCACGGCGAAGGTCACCCTCTACCGTAAATTTGCCGACTTCTTCACGCAGCTTGTCCATTTCTGCATCGGTCAAATCCTTGATCTTACGATCAGAAGGAACACCAGTCGTTGCACAAATAGCCTTGGCGCGAGTCTGTCCGATCCCATAAATGGCCTGTAGACCAATCACGGTATGCTGATGATTGGGAATGTTTACCCCAGCAATACGGGCCATGATTCTCGTTACCCCAAATTTAAAAAGTTGCGGATTTTAGCACCGAAACTAACCATCACACAAGAAAGTGTTTAGTTTAGCCTTGACGCTGCTTATGCCGCGGGTCCGTGCAAATTACACGCACAACACGATTGCGGCGAATAACTTTACAGTTACGGCAAATCTTCTTCACCGAAGCCTGAACTCGCATCGCTCTTTCCTTTCACTTAAAAAAACGTGTCTGAGACCAGGCAAGTAAATACCTTATCAAGCAAACCCGTCTACCTTATCGCCGGGACGGAAGAAACAATCAACCCGACTTGAAATTTGCCTTCTTAAGCAAACTCTCATACTGATGAGAAAGCATATAAGACTGAACCTGTGCCATAAAATCCATTGTTACCACCACTACAATAAGTAACGATGTTCCACCAAAATAGAAAGGTAAATTCCATTGAAGTAGCAAAAACTCAGGAATCAAGCAAACAACAGCAATATATACAGCCCCAATTAACGTTAAACGTAAAATCACACGTTCAATATACTTAGCAGTCTGATCGCCAGGGCGAATACCAGGGATAAACGCGCCACTTTTCTTCAGATTATCTGCCGTCTCCTTGGGATTAAAAACCAAGGCAGTATAGAAGTAACAAAAGAAGACAATAGCTGCTGCATACAGCAACACATACAAAGGCTGCCCAGGATGCAACCCATCGCCAATTCGCTTTAGCCAGGAGAACGATTCAGAATTACCGGTCCAGGACAACACTGTTGCCGGAAACAAAATAATACTTGAAGCAAAAATAGGGGGAATAACACCCGCCATATTTAACTTCAAAGGCAAATGCGTACTCTGGCCTTGCATCACCCTATTGCCAACCTGACGCTTAGCGTAATTGACAAGGACTTTACGCTGTCCGCGTTCTACAAAAACCACGCCTGCTGTCAATAAGACCACACCCGCAGCCAACCCTAAAACCAGAAGGATGGGGAGTGCACCTTGGCTGGTAAGAGTTAATGTCTGTCCAATAGATGCTGGAATACCGGCTGCAATACCGCCAAAAATCAGTATAGATATACCATTACCCAAGCCACGCTCAGTGATTTGCTCACCTAACCACATCAAGAACATAGTCCCCGTAACTAGAGTGACTACAGTGGTTAGATAAAACTCCACTTGCCCGGTCAGCACCAAATTGGGCTGACGATATAGCATTACCGCAATACCAAAACTCTGAAAGGTAGCTAAAACAACAGTCGCATACCGAGTGTACTGCGTAATCTTACGACGCCCAGCCTCCCCTTCTTTCTTCAGTTCCTTCAAATTTGGAAGTACTTCTGAAGCTAACTGCAAAATAATAGAAGCAGAAATGTACGGCATGATGCCTATAGCAAAGACCGTAAAACGCGAAAGTGCACCCCCGGAGAACATGTTAAACATGTTCAAAAGGCCGGCTCCACTTTTTGATGTATCAAAAAGTGCAGCCAGCTCAGCCGGATTTATACCCGGCACCGGGATATGCGCACCAATGCGATAAACGATTAAAGCACCAATAAGGAACCAAATTCGCTTTTTCAGATCTGCAAATTTACTTGCAGTACTGGCCATCGCAGGGTTTGCCACGTATATCGCCTTATCTACACTTTATTCAGCAATACTGCCGCCAGCAGCCTCAAGGGCGGCTAACGCACCAGCCGTTGCCAATACGCCACGCAGCTTGACAGCCTTCTCAACACTGCCGGACAGAATCAGCTTAACCGACCGAGCACCCTGCGGTATAAGTCCCGCCTGCTTCAGCACCAGTAAATCAGCTTCTTCCACAGGCAACCGGCCGAGATCTCCAGTACGTAGCTCTGCAGTCAATCCTTTAGTCATTGACTTAAAGCCGCGCTTTGGCAAGCGACGCTGCAAAGGCATTTGTCCGCCTTCGAAACCCACCTTATGAAAACCGCCCGAACGTGACTTCTGGCCCTTATGGCCGCGACCGCAAGTCTTACCTAAGCCAGAACCGATACCACGGCCAACTCGCTTAGCAGCATGCTTAGCGCCCAAGGCGGGCTTAATCGTATTCAGTTCCATTTAGCTCTCGCTTTTCAGCAGGTAGCTGATCTTATTGATCATGCCGCGATTCTCTGGGGTATCAACGACTTCAACCGTTTGATTGATTTTCTTCAACCCCAGCCCACGAGCACACGCCTTGTGTGCTTCAAGACGGCCAATCAAGCTCTTAATCAAAGTTACTTTAATCTTGGAGTTAGCCATTTCCCTCTACCCCCAAAATATCCTCGACAGCCTTACCCCGCTTAGCAGCAATCTCTGCAGGCGTACGTAATTTAGCCAACCCATCCAACGTCGCACGAACGATATTGTATGGATTAGTTGAGCCGTGACACTTAGCAGAAATATTGGTCACACCCATCACCTCAAACACGGCACGCATAGGACCGCCGGCCTTGATACCGGTACCGTCTGCCGCTGGCTGCATAAACACGGTTGTAGCACCATGCTTACCAAATACAGCATGCTGCACCGTACCGTTTTTCAAGCTGATCTTCACCAACTTGCGACGAGCTTCTTCCATTGCTTTCTGCACAGCAACAGGCACTTCCTTCGACTTACCCTTGCCCATGCCGATGCGGCCATCACCATCACCAACCACAGTAAGCGCGGCGAAACCCATGATCCGGCCACCCTTAACCACTTTCGTGACTCGGTTGACACTGATCATCTTCTCCCGCAAGCCGTCGCCGCGATCTTCGATATCAGACTTAGCCATAATGACTCCTTAGAATTCGAGGCCAGCTTCACGAGCAGCGTCGGCAAGTGCCTTAACGCGGCCATGATAATGGAAGCCAGAGCGGTCAAAAGCGACAGCAGTGATACCCGCAGCTTTGGCCTTTTCAGCAATACGCTTACCAACAATCGCCGCAGCAGCGGCATTACCACCATTAGTCAAATCTTTACGAATATCTGCCTCCAAGGTAGAGGCGGACGCTAAGACCTTGTTACCGGTCTCGTCAATGATTTGAGCGTAAATGTGGCTGTTAGAGCGATGTACTGCCAAACGCACTACTTTTTGCGCTGCGATGCGAGCCCGAGTTTTGCGGGCACGGCGCAAGCGAATTTCGTTCTTGTCCATAATCTTCAGCCTCGATTACTTCTTCTTGGTCTCTTTCAGGACCACCACTTCATCGCTATAGCGAACGCCCTTGCCTTTATAGGGCTCTGGCGCACGATACGCGCGAATCTCAGCGGCAACCTGACCGACCTGCTGCTTATCCACACCCTTGAGAACAATTTCTGTCTGCGAGGGCGTCTCGACCTTCACACCAGCGGGCATCTTATGCGCCACCGGGTGGGAGAAACCGAGGGTTAAATTGAGCGTTTCGCCTTGAGCCTGAGCACGATAGCCCACACCCACCAGGTTTAACTTGCGCTCGAAGCCCTTGGAAACACCGGTCACCATATTGTTGAGTAAGGCACGCATTGTGCCCGACATGGCACGTGAATGCTTGCTGTCGTCAACAGCTTTGAAAATCAGAGCATTGTTCTCTAGCTTGATTTCCACGCCGCTGTCGAGCGGGCGAGAAGCTTGGCCGAGAGGCCCCTTCACAACAATTTCGCCACCTGCCAGCTTAACTTCAACACCAGCCGGCAATGCAATTGGATTCTTAGCTACGCGGGACATCGTCTACTCCTTACGCCACGATGCACAGCAATTCGCCACCGATACCCTGGGCGCGCGCCTTGCGATCAGTCATCACACCTTTAGAGGTGGAGACAATGGCGATACCGAGGCCGTTCATGACCTGCGGAATATCCTCAACACCCTTGTAGATACGCAAGCCAGGCTTTGAAACGCGTTCAATACGTTCAATAACTGGACGACCAGCGTAGTACTTCAGCTCAATATCGAGCTGGGGCTTCTTTTCTTCGCCAGTAATGGCGAAGTTTTCGATATAACCTTCATCTTTCAACACAGAGGCAATAGCAACCTTCAGTTTGGATGAGGGCATAGTGACTGACGGCTTGTCCGCACGCTGAGCGTTACGAACACGGGTCAACATATCGGCGATGGGATCATGCATACTCATTCGTGATCTCCTTACCAGCTAGCCTTAACGACACCAGGGATCTCACCACGCAAAGCAATTTCACGCAGCTTGTTACGCCCCAGGCCGAACTTACGAAATACCCCACGCGGACGACCGGTGATCGAACAACGGTTACGCAGACGTGTAGGATTTGCGTTACGTGGCAATGATTGCAACTTCAGACGAGCCTCAAAGCGCTCTTCGTCGGTCAGGTTCTGGTCGTTGATGATTACCAGTAGCTTCTGGCGCTTAGCGGCAAATTTCTCCACCAGCTTAGCGCGCTTCTCTTGACGGTTGATCAAAGCGAGTTTAGCCATGGCAAACCTCAGTTCTTGAACGGGAACTTGAACGCGGCGAGAAGCGCACGAGCCTCTTCGTCGGTCTTCGCAGTTGTGGTAATCGTGATATTCATACCACGCAGCGCATCAATCTTGTCGTACTCAATTTCCGGGAAAATAATCTGTTCTTTAACGCCCATGTTGTAGTTACCACGGCCATCAAAAGACTTAGCAGAAATACCACGGAAGTCACGAACTCGCGGCAATGCGATGGTTACCAAGCGATCCAGGAATTCATACATACGCTCACGGCGTAAGGTAACCTTACAACCGACTGGATAGTTATCACGAATCTTGAAGCCAGCGATCGACTTTTTCGACAAGGTGACAACGGGCTTCTGGCCAGCAATCTTGGTCAGGTCGCCAACAGCGTGCTCCATAACCTTCTTGTCAGCAACAGCCTCACCAACACCCATATTGATTGTGATCTTTTCGATGCGCGGAACTTCCATGACCGACTTGTAGCCGAACTTTTCAGTTAGTTGCGCAACAACCGTTTCTTTGTAGAAATCTTGCAAACGAGCCATGTTCTACCCCTTAGCCCCCGACCACTTCGCCATTCGACTTGAATACGCGAACCTTCTTGCCGTCATCGAGCAGCTTGAAGCCAACGCGATCAGCTTTCTGGGTGGCCGGATTGAAGATAGCCACATTGGACACATTAATCGGCATGGTTTTATCAACAATCCCGCCAACAACGCCGCGAACCGGATTCGGCTTTTGGTGCTTCTTGACGACATTGATACCTTCAACAACCACCTTGTCACCAACCAGAACGTTCAGCACGGTACCGCGCTTACCCTTATCCTTGCCAGTGATGACGACGACTTCATCGCCTCTACGAATTTTGTTCATGCCCGCTCCTTACAGCACTTCTGGCGCCAACGAGACGATCTTCATGAAACGCTCAGTACGCAACTCACGAGTGACCGGCCCGAAAATACGGGTACCAATTGGCTCGAGCTTGTTGTTGAGGAGCACAGCGGCATTGCCATCAAACTTGATGAGCTGACCATCAGCACGACGGACGCCTTTTGCGGTGCGAACAACGACAGCGTTATATACATCGCCCTTCTTCACACGACCACGCGGCGCGGCATCTTTGATGGTGACTTTGATAATGTCGCCAACGGAAGCATAACGACGCTTGGAGCCACCCAACACCTTAATGCACATAACCGACCGCGCACCTGTGTTATCAGCAACATCCAGCATGGATTGCATTTGAATCATTTAACAAACCTCCAACTTAACCCGTCACTCCTGCCAGCGTACCTGGCAGTGCCGCACGCAAGCCACGGCACAACGGCTAGTTTTGGACCCCGAAGGGGAAAGACACCATCTACTGCTTGCAATTTTCAACAAGCGGCAGATGAAAGAAGGGCATTCTACGCATTGTAGAATGCCCTGACAAGCATATCGTACGAAAAACTAGAAGTTCACATACTTAAACAATGCGAGCCTTTTCAACGAGGCCAGTCACGATCCAAGACTTGGTCTTGGACAACGGACGTGTCTCCTCGATGGTCACAACATCGCCTTCGCCATATACGTTAGCTTCGTCATGAGCATGATACTTCTTGGACAAACGAATAATCTTGCCGTAGAGGGGGTGCTTAACCTTACGCTCCACCAGCACGGTTACTGTTTTATCCATCTTGTTGCTAACCACACGACCGGTCAGCGAACGCTTTAATTTAGTTTCGGTCATTTACGCCACCTTCTCAGCCAGGATGGTGCGAACGCGCGCAATATCGCGGCGAACACGCTTCAGTTCACTGGTCTTGGCAAGCTGCTGAGTTGCCAGCTGCATGCGTAGGCCGAACTGGGCCTTAAGGAGCGAAGTGAGCTCTACTTTCAGCTCACCGACCGACTTATTGCGTAATTCAGTCGTTTTCATCTCACTGCCCCACATGACGGGTTACGAAAGTCGTCGCGATTGGCAGCTTGGCAGCAGCCAGACGGAAAGCTTCGCGAGCGAGAGTCTCGTCCACACCGTCCATCTCGTACAAAACCTTACCAGGCTGGATCTCTGCGACGTAGTACTCTGGACTACCCTTACCATTACCCATCCGAACTTCAGCAGGCTTGGAAGAAATAGGCTTATCCGGAAACACACGAATCCACACACGACCGCCCCGCTTGATATGACGAGTCATTGCACGACGCGCAGCTTCAATCTGACGCGCAGTCAAGCGACCTCGGCCGACGGCCTTAAGCCCCCACTCACCGAAGCTAACTTTATTACCACGCGTAGCGATACCGGTATTGCGGCCTTTCTGCTGCTTGCGGTATTTAAGTCTAGTTGGCTGCAGCATTTCGAGGCCCCTTTCGCGGCTTACGTTCGGCTTGCTCTGGCTGAGGCGCTACCTGCTCACCAGCCTTCACTTCACCCTTGTATACCCACACTTTGATACCGATGATTCCATACGTCGTCTTCGCTTCGGAAGTTGCGTAATCAATATCAGCACGAAGCGTATGCAGAGGAACTCGGCCTTCGCGGTACCATTCAGTACGGGCAATCTCAATCCCATTCAAACGGCCCGACGACATGATCTTGATACCCTGAGCGCCCAAACGCATGGCGTTTTGCATGGCACGCTTCATAGCGCGACGGAACATGACGCGCTTTTCCAATTGGGCAGCAATCGAATCGGCAATCACTTGCGAGTCGATTTCCGGCTTACGGATTTCTTCGATATTGATGTGCACAGGCACACCCATCAGTTTGACCAAGTCGCGCTTCAGAATTTCAATATCTTCGCCCTTCTTACCAATCACAACGCCCGGACGAGCGCTATGGATGGTGATACGGGCATTCTTAGCCGGACGCTCAATAACAATGCGGCCAACCGAGGCATGCGACAACTTTTTCTTCAGGAACTCACGTACCTTGATGTCCTCAGCAAGCATGGCCGGGAAGTTTTTGCTATTCGCATACCACTTCGAAGCCCAATTCTTGTTGACGGCAAGACGGAAACCCGTCGGATGAATTTTCTGTCCCATATCGTCCTCACTCGCCCACAGCTAGGGTGATGTGACAAGTCTGCTTCTCGATGCGATTACCGCGGCCTTTAGCCCGTGCAGTAAAGCGCTTCAAGCTAGCACCTTTGTCCACATAAATAGTCTTCACCTTGAGCGCATCAATATCAGCACCATCGTTGTGCTCGGCATTTGCAATGGCCGACAACAACAACTTCTTGATGATGACAGCACCCTTCTTCGGGCTAAATGTCAGGATATTCAGCGCTTGCTCAACCGGCTTACCACGCACCAAGTCTGCAACTAGGCGAGCTTTCTGAGCCGAGATACGAGCGCCACTCAAAATAGCGGAGGTGTGCATAACGTCTTACCTCTTAGCTTTCTTATCGGCAGCATGACCCTTGAAAGTACGGGTCAGCGAAAATTCGCCCAGCTTGTGGCCAACCATGTTCTCGTTGATATAAACGGGAACGTGTTGTTTTCCGTTGTGCACCGCGATAGTAAGACCGACAAAGTCGGGCAGCACGGTGGAACGACGGGACCAAGTCTTGACCGGACGCTTGTCGTTAGTCGCACGCACTGCCTCAATTTTCTTCAGCAGATGCGTATCGACGAACGGGCCTTTTTTAACGGAACGCGACATGTCTCATTACCCCTTATTCGAATACCGGCGGCGCACGATCATATTGTCGGTGCGCTTGTTGCTACGGGTACGATAACCCTTAGCAGGAGTGCCCCACGGACTAACAGGCACACGACCTTCACCAGTACGCCCTTCACCACCACCATGCGGATGGTCGATCGGGTTCATCGCTGTACCACGGACGGTCGGACGGATACCGCGCCAACGAACAGCACCAGCTTTACCGATCTTGCGCAGGTTGTGCTCTTCATTACCTACCTCACCAATAGTGGCGCGGCAGTCAACATGCACACGACGAATCTCACCTGAACGCAGACGTAACTGCGCGTAAGCACCTTCACGAGCCAGCAACTGGACAGATGCGCCAGCAGAACGAGCAATCTGCGCACCCTTACCAGGTTGCATTTCGATACAGTGGATCGTGCTACCAACAGGAATGTTACGCAACGGAAGCGTATTCCCTGCCTTGATAGGGGCATCCGGACCACTCACCACTTGCGCACCGACTTTGAGACCGCGCGGAGCAATGATGTAACGACGTTCACCATCAGCATAACAAAGCAGAGCAATGTGAGCCGTACGATTCGGGTCGTACTCTAGACGCTCAACAGTAGCAACAATGCCATCTTTGTTACGACGGAAGTCAACTAAGCGATAGTGCTGCTTGTGGCCACCACCCTGGTGACGAACAGTCACTACACCACGGTTATTCCGCCCTGCATTTTTATTCTGCGCCTCAACCAGCGGAGCATAAGGCTTGCCTTTGTGCAACTCCGGGCTGACAACTTTAACAACCGCACGGCGACCGGGCGAAGTAGGTTTAACTTTTACCAGCATCGTCGTTCTCCTTATGCGGCCACTTGCAGATCAATTTCTTGACCTGGCTTCAGCGCAACGTAAGCCTTTTTCCAAGCCTTACGGTACCCGACCGAACGGCCGAAGCGCTTTTGCTTAGGCTTAATATTGGTGATCTGAACAGACTCAACTTGCACCTTGAAAAGCAACTCCACCGCAGCCTTGATTTCAGGCTTGGTTGCATCACTTGCCACGCGGAACACGACCTGTTCATTCTTATCAGCCACCATGGTGCTCTTCTCAGAGATCACCGGTGCCAACAGCACCTGGAGCAGACGATCTTCATTCAGCTTAGTCATGCCAGAATCTCCTCGATTTGCTTGAGCGCTTCGCGAGTAACCAGCACTTTCTTGAAGCGAACCAAGCTAACCGGGTCAGCCTGCGATGGCTCGAGTACAAGCACATTTGGCAGATTGCGCGAAGCCAGATAGAGATTCTCATCCAGATTGTCGGTAACAATCAGGGTGCGCTCATTCAAGCCCATAGCAACCAATTTCGAAGCAAATGCCTTGGTCTTTGGACTCTCTGCGACAAAATTCTCAACCACCACCAAACGCTCTTCACGCACCAACTGCGACAAGATAGTCGCAATACCTGCGCGGTACATCTTACGATTTACCTTCTGGCTGAAGTTCTCTTCTGGGCTATTTGGGAAGATACGGCCACCACCACGCCACAATGGGCTGGATGCCATACCGGCACGAGCGCGACCCGTACCCTTCTGACGCCATGGCTTGCGAGTCGACTTCGCGACATCACTACGGCCCTTCTGAGCACGATTACCGCTACGGGCATTCGCCAAGTAGGCAGTGACAACCTGATGCACCAGATCTTCGTTGTAATCGCGACCGAACAGCGCGTCGGAAGCGGTCACACTAGCAGCGGCCTGACCGCTTGCATTAATGACTTTAAGTTCCATCACGCACCTACCTTCACGCTAGGACGCACAACTACGTCGTTACCCTTGGAGCCAGGTACCGCCCCTTTTACGAGCAACAAGCCGCGTTCAGCATCAACACGCACCACTTCCAGGTTCTGCACAGTACGCTTCACGTTACCGTACTGACCCGCCATGCGCTTACCCGGAAAAACACGACCAGGATCCTGTGCCATACCAATGGAACCAGGGGCGTTGTGCGACACAGAATTACCATGCGACGCACGCTGCGAGCTGAAGTTGTGACGCTTGATAGGGCCCGAAAAACCTTTACCCTGCGAGGTACCGGTCACATCGACCAATTGCCCAACAGCGAAAATTTCCACGGTGATTTGACTTCCAGGCTGATACTGAGCCAACTGATCAACCGTCAGCGTGAACTCGTGCAAACCACGACCAGCCTCAATACCTGCTTTCGCAAAGTGACCAGCCTCTGCCTTGTTGACACGACTGGCACGACGCTCGCCAAAGGCCAACTGCACAGCAGAGTAGCCATCAACTTCCTGCGTTTTTACTTGAGCGACGCGATTGGCAGACAGATCCAACACGGTCACCGGGACGGAAGCACCGTCATCAGTGAACACGCGCGTCATGCCGACCTTGCGCCCGATAAGTCCTAAGCTCATCGTTCTTTCCTTTCAAAGGGCCAGCTACGATTGGCTGGCGATCCTGACAAACCGCTTAATTACTACTGCTGAGCTGAGAAGAACACCCTTCAAAGCACAAAGCATTGCGGGCCCGCCATTTACGGCGAGCCCGCGATACTACTGCAAGTTCTTGGTTTAAAGCAAGAATTTATTGCAGCTTAATTTCCACATCAACACCAGCCGGCAAATCCAACTTCATCAACGCATCGACTGTCTTATCAGTGGGATCAACAATATCCATTAAGCGCAGATGAGTACGAATCTCAAGCTGATCACGAGATGTCTTGTTCACATGCGGGGAACGAAGAACATCGAAACGCTCAATCTTGGTAGGCAAAGGAACCGGCCCCTTAACTACGGCACCAGTGCGCTTAGCTGTATCAACAATCTCCTGCGCGGAGCGATCGATCAGCGCGTAGTCATAAGCTTTGAGACGAATACGAATCTTTTGGTTGGCCATGGTTTTTTCCAAAGAACAGAGCTCCCAATGGGAGCCGTGAAATACGTAAAGAACAAACGGGCAAATCCTTAGGATTTGCCCGAAGCAAACTAATTACTCGATGATCTTAGCAACAACACCAGCGCCTACAGTACGACCACCCTCACGGATAGCGAAACGCAGACCCTGCTCCATCGCGATCGGCGCAATCAGTGCAACCGTCACTTCAACGTTGTCACCTGGCATCACCATTTCGGTACCAGCCGGCAGCTCAACCGCACCTGTCACGTCCGTAGTACGGAAGTAGAACTGTGGGCGATAGCCGTTGAAGAATGGCGTGTGACGACCACCTTCGTCTTTGGACAACACATAAACCGAACCAGCAAACTTGGTGTGCGGCTTGATCGAACCAGGCTTGGCCAATACTTGACCACGCTGAACTTCTTCACGCTTGGTACCACGCAGCAACGCACCGATGTTGTCGCCAGCTTGACCTTGGTCCAACAACTTGCGAAACATTTCAACACCAGTACAGGTGGTTTTAGCCGTTGGGGTGATGCCAACGATTTCGATTTCTTCACCAACCTTGATGATGCCGCGCTCAACACGACCGGTCACAACGGTACCGCGACCAGAGATCGAGAACACATCCTCCACCGGCATCAGGAACGCACCGTCAATAGCACGCTCAGGCGTTGGGATGTAACTATCGAGCGCTTCAGCCAAACGGAAAATCGCAGGCTCGCCGATTTCCGACTGGTCGCCTTCCAATGCTTTCAGCGCAGAACCCTTGATGATGGGCAGGTCATCACCAGGGAATTCGTACTTGCTCAGCAATTCACGAACTTCCATTTCGACCAGCTCAAGCAACTCGGCATCATCAACCATGTCAGCTTTGTTCATGAACACGATGATGTAAGGCACGCCAACCTGACGAGCCAACAGGATGTGCTCACGAGTCTGAGGCATAGGACCATCAGCCGAGGACACAACCAGGATCGCACCATCCATCTGGGCAGCACCGGTGATCATGTTCTTCACGTAGTCGGCGTGACCTGGGCAGTCAACGTGAGCATAGTGACGGTTAGCGGTCTCATACTCGACGTGTGCGGTATTAATCGTAATACCGCGAGCCTTTTCTTCTGGCGCGCTGTCGATCTGATCGTAACCCTTAGCCTCACCACCAAACTTCTTCGACAGAATCGTGGTAATTGCCGCTGTCAGCGTAGTTTTGCCGTGGTCAACGTGACCGATCGTGCCAACGTTTACGTGCGGCTTGGTCCGCTCGAATTTCTCTTTTGCCATTTCTCAATCCTTAGTCTGAATTAGGTTGCAGACTGCCAGGCACAAGACCTGGCAATACCGCTTTACTTCTTATTGATGATTGCTTCCGCAACGTTGCGAGGAGCTTCCGAGTAGTGCTTGAATTCCATCGAGTAGGTAGCCCGACCTTGCGACATAGAGCGCAACGTTGTCGAATATCCAAACATCTCGGACAGCGGCACCTCAGCCTTGATCATCTTTCCGCCCGCAGGGTTATCGTCCATGCCTTGCAGCATGCCGCGACGGGACGAAATGTCACCCATGATGTCGCCCATGTACTCTTCTGGCGTCTCGATTTCCACAGCCATCATAGGCTCAAGAATTACAGGCCCCGCACGGCGCATAGCTTCTTTGAATGCCAGCGAACCGGCCAACTCAAAGGCAATCTGCGACGAGTCAACATCGTGGTAAGAACCGAAAGTGAGGCGAACCTTGACATCAACAACAGGGAAACCCGCCAACACACCAGACTTCAGCGTATTTTGAATACCCTTGTCTACCGAGGGGATGAATTCGCGAGGAATCGTACCCCCCTTGATCTCGTCAATAAATTCGTAGCCCTTACCTTCGCCAGAAGGCTCTACAGTGATCACGCAATGGCCGTACTGACCCTTACCGCCAGACTGCTTAGCATGCTTACCTTCGATATCAACCGCAATCTTAGTGATCGTTTCGCGGTAAGCCACCTGCGGCGCACCCACGTTCGCTTCCACGCCGAATTCGCGCTTCATGCGATCCACCAAGATTTCCAGGTGTAACTCACCCATACCGGACATGATTGTCTGGCCAGTTTCCTCGTCAGTACGGACACGGAACGACGGATCTTCCTTAGCCAGACGGTTCAAGGCGACACCCATCTTTTCCTGGTCAGCCTTGGTCTTTGGCTCAACAGCAACGTGGATCACAGGCTCTGGGAACACCATACGTTCCAAGGTGATGATGTGATCAGGCGAACACAAAGTCTCACCGGTTGTCACATCCTTCAGGCCGATACCGGCAGCAATATCACCAGCACGAACTTCTTCGATTTCCTGGCGATCATTTGCGTGCATCTGGACGATACGGCCCATACGCTCTTTACGGCTCTTGACCGAGTTGTAAACTGAATCGCCGGACTTAACTACGCCAGAGTACACACGGAAGAAAGTCAGCTGCCCCACGTAAGGGTCACTCATCAGCTTGAATGCCAGCGCCGAAAACGGTGCCTCATCCGAAGCCTGACGAGTGTCCGGCTGATCACGATCATCCACACCCTCAACCGGTGGCACATCCACTGGCGACGGTAGCAACTGGATTACCGCATCCAGCATCAACTGCACGCCCTTGTTCTTAAAGGCAGTACCGCACAACATTGGCTGAATTTCACAAGCCAGGGTACGGGCGCGCAAACCGGCGACTATCTCGTCTTCGGTCAACTCACCTGTTTCCAGGTACTTGTTCATCATCTCTTCCGAAGACTCAGCCGCAGCCTCGATCATCTTTTCACGCCATTCGGCAGCAACAGAGACGAGATCAGCCGGGATGTCCACGTAGTCAAACTTCATGCCCTGCGAAGCTTCATCCCACAGGATGGCCTTGTTCTTCAACAGATCGACCACACCAGTGAAGCCATCTTCTGCACCGATAGGAATTGCGATGGGCACAGGGTTCGCACGCAAGCGCAAGCGCATTTGCTCAACGACACGGAAGAAGTTGGCACCTTGACGGTCCATCTTATTCACAAAAGCAAGACGCGGAACCTTGTACTTGTTTGCCTGACGCCAAACAGTTTCCGACTGAGGCTGAACACCGCCCACAGCGCAGTAAACCATGCAAGCACCATCCAGAACACGCATTGAGCGCTCCACCTCAATGGTGAAATCAACGTGACCCGGGGTATCGATGATGTTGATCCGATGCTGCTCGAACTGGTTAGCCATACCCTTCCAGAACGTCGTGGTAGCAGCAGAAGTAATCGTGATACCACGCTCCTGCTCTTGCTCCATCCAGTCCATGGTGGCGGCACCATCGTGCACTTCACCGATCTTATGGTTCACACCGGTGTAGAAAAGAATACGCTCAGTCGTCGTGGTTTTACCCGCGTCGATGTGCGCGCTAATACCGATGTTCCGGTAGCGTTCAATGGGTGTAATGCGAGCCACAGCCAATACCTTTGCTTAAAAGGATGAGTTAGAAGCGATAATGGGCGAAGGCCTTGTTGGCTTCAGCCATACGATGCACTTCGTCACGCTTCTTCATCGCGCCGCCACGGCCTTCTGCCGCATCCAGCAATTCGCCAGCCAAACGCTGGCCCATGGATTTTTCACCGCGCTTGCGTGCAGCTTCACGCAACCAGCGCATAGCCAAAGCCATACGACGAGTCTGACGCACTTCAACCGGCACTTGGTAGTTGGCACCACCGACACGACGGCTCTTTACTTCGACGACTGGTTTCACATTGCCGAGGGCTTGGGAGAACACCTCGAGGGGGGATTTGCCAGTCTTCTTTTCAATGATTTCCAAAGCGCCATAAACGATACGCTCTGCAACCGACTTCTTGCCGTCCTGCATAACAACGTTCATGAACTTGGACAATTCTTCGCTACCGAACTTTGGATCCGGCAATACTTCACGTTTTGGTACTTCTCTACGACGCGGCATTATTCAACCTCAGTAGTTTTCAGTTGAGCGCTTTCACGCTCGCGACCATTCAACGAAATGGTCACTTACTCGACGGAGCCCCAGTGGACAACTCGCCGTCGTCGCGAATATCTTGATCAAACAAGACCGGGCTCGCGACTCAACCCAGGCAATTAAGCCTTCGGACGCTTGGCACCATACTTGGAGCGAGCCTGCTTACGATCCTTAACACCAGCGGTATCAAGAGAGCCGCGCACGGTATGGTAACGCACACCTGGCAAGTCCTTTACACGACCACCGCGAATCAACACGACCGAGTGCTCTTGCAGATTGTGACCCTCACCACCGATATACGAAATAACTTCGAAACCGTTGGTTAAACGCACCTTTGCCACTTTACGCAGAGCCGAGTTAGGCTTCTTCGGAGTAGTGGTGTAAACACGAGTACAAACACCGCGTTTTTGCGGACAGGCTTCGAGCGCTGGCACCTTGCTCTTAGCCGTTTCCGCCACACGTCCCTTACGGACGAGCTGGTTAATCGTTGGCATTATCTTTTTCCCAAAAACAAAAAATGGCGCACCCCATGTGCAAACATGGAGACGCACCCCCACTAAAAGAGCGCGGATTATAGGTAAATCAAGCGCTTAATGTCAACAAACCCTCCCCTCTCCTACCGCATTACTGCGGTCATTCGAGGGAAGGGTTGTCGATTTACTCAGCAGCTAACAAAGTCACCGAGAAATTTCTGCGGTCAGGCTTCTTCCTGCGCTTTTTCTGCTGCTTCAACCAAACTCGCTTCGACCGAAGTGCTGGTCATCTGATTGTCACCCGACCGTTGCCGACGACGGTTGGTGTGATAGGCCAATCCAGTACCGGCAGGAATCAAGCGACCGACAATGACGTTTTCCTTCAATCCACGCAAATCGTCGCGTTTGCCCATGATTGCGGCTTCAGTCAACACGCGGGTTGTTTCCTGGAACGACGCAGCCGAAATAAAGGAATCGGTCGACAGCGATGCTTTCGTAATACCTAGCAGGATGTTATCGAACTGAGCAGGTTGCTTGTTCTCTGCAACCAGCTTGTCATTCGCTTCCAGCACTTCAGCGCGCTCAACCTGTTCGCCCATGATGAAGTCTGAATCACCAGAATCGGAAATCACCACACGACGCAACATCTGACGCACGATTACCTCAATGTGCTTGTCATTAATCTTAACGCCCTGCAAGCGATACACTTCCTGTACTTCCTCAGTGATATAGCGAGCCAACGTCTCGATACCCTGCAAGCGCAGGATGTCGTGAGGATCCGCCGGACCATCCACAATAGTTTCACCACGGTTCACAACTTGGCCGTCGTGAACAAGCACGTGCTTGTCCTTCGGAATCAGGTATTCATGCGGCGTACCATCGAGATCAGTAATGATCAAACGTTGCTTACCCTTGGTGTCCTTACCGAATGATGAGGTGCCGGTCACTTCAGCCAGCATGCCCGCATCCTTGGGCGAACGGGCTTCAAACAGCTCGGCCACTCGCGGCAGACCACCAGTAATGTCGCGTGTTTTGACGGATTCTTGCGGAATACGTGCCAACACTTCACCGACACCGACCTGTTGACCATCCTTAACCGTAATGATGGCGCCCACCTGGAAAGTGATATTCACAGCCGCATCAGAACCAGCCAATTTCACTTCCACGCCGTTCTCATCCAGCAGCTTGATCTGCGGACGTACGCTCTTGGTCGCACCAGCCTTACGCTTCGGATCGATGGCAACCAATGTCGACAGACCCGTCACTTCGTCGATCTGTTTGGCAACCGTCACGCCATCTTCTACGTTCTCAAACCGCACCTGACCAGCATATTCGGTAATTATCGGGCGGGTATGTGGATCCCACGTCGCCAACACAGCACCGGCTTTGATGGACTCGCCGTCATTGACGCGCAAGGTAGCACCGTACGGCACCTTGTGACGTTCACGCTCACGGCCATTATCGTCAAATACGACAACTTCACCGGAACGAGTAATAACGATCTGCTCGCCCTTGGTGTTGGTGACGTAACGCATGGTGCCCGCGAAACCGATTTTACCGTTCGACTTGGTCTCAACTTGGCTTGCCGAAGCTGCTCGCGAAGCCGCACCACCGATGTGGAAGGTACGCATTGTCAGCTGAGTACCCGGCTCACCAATCGACTGAGCAGCGATCACACCAACCGCTTCACCCACGTTGACACGCTGACCTCGGCCCAAATCACGGCCGTAGCACTGGCCACACAGACCATATCGCGTTTCGCAAGTCAACGGCGTACGAACCTTGACTTCATCAATGCTCAACGCTTCGATCTGGTCAACGATATCTTCAGTCAACAGCGTACCGGCTTCGAAAGCAGTTTCCTGAGTTGCAGGATCAACCACATCGATAGCGGCAACACGGCCGAGGATACGATCACGCAGTGCTTCGATGACATCGCCGCCTTGCAACACGGCCTTCATGTTCACACCATTTTTGGTGCCACAATCATGCTCGGTAACAACCAGATCCTGCGTCACGTCCACCAGACGACGTGTCAGATAACCGGAGTTAGCTGTCTTCAACGCCGTATCGGCCAAGCCCTTACGTGCACCGTGAGTCGAAATAAAGTATTGAAGAACCGTCAACCCTTCACGGAAGTTGGTGGTAATCGGCGTCTCGATAATCGAGCCGTCCGGCTTGGCCATCAAGCCCCGCATACCAGCCAGCTGGCGAATCTGCGCTACAGAACCCCGAGCACCAGAGTCGGCCATCATGTAGATGGAGTTGAACGACTCTTGATCGACCTCTTTACCTTCACGGTCAATGGTCTTCTCTTTACCAAGATGCGCCATCATCTGCTTGGCAACCTGGTCACCACAACGGCCCCAGATATCCACAACCTTGTTGTAACGCTCACCTTGCGTTACAAGGCCTGAGGTGTACTGCGCTTCAATTTCCTTCACTTCGCGCTCAGCTTCAGCCAGTAGGGTAACCTTCTCAGCCGGCACAAGCATGTCATCCACACAGATCGACAGGCCAGCACGGGTCGAGTAGGTGAAACCGGTGTACATCAGCTTATCAGCCAGGATAACCGTTTCACGCAGGCCAACACGGCGGAAGGACGCATTGATCAGCTTGGAGATTTCCTTCTTCTTGAGCGCCTTGTTGACGTTCTCGAAGGGCAATCCCTTAGGCAGAATTTCGGACAGAATGGCGCGGCCTACCGTTGTCTCACGACGCACCATCTTATATTGCCACTCGCCAGCGTCGTCCTGGTACCAGTCCTTAAGGCGCACGCTCACACGGGCGTTGAGTTCAGCTTCGCGCGTCTCATAAGCACGGATCAGCTCTTCCAGGTCGGCAAAACGCAAGCCCTCACCCTTACCATTAATACGCTCACGGGTCATGTAGTACAGACCCAAAACGATATCCTGCGACGGCACGATGATAGGTTCGCCGTGCGCTGGGGAAAGCACGTTGTTGGAAGCCAACATCAAGGTGCGGGCTTCCATCTGCGCTTCCAGCGACAGTGGAACGTGAACAGCCATCTGGTCACCGTCAAAGTCGGCGTTAAAGGCAGTACAAACGAGCGGGTGTAACTGGATAGCCTTACCTTCGATCAGTACCGGCTCAAAAGCCTGGATACCGAGACGGTGCAGCGTCGGCGCACGGTTCAACAGGACCGGATGTTCACGAATAACGTCTTCCAGGATGTCCCAGACTTCCGGCACTTCTTGCTCAACCAGCTTCTTGGCAGCCTTAATAGTGGTAGCCAGACCGAGCACTTCCAGCTTATGGAAGATAAAAGGTTTGAACAGCTCGAGCGCCATCTTCTTTGGCAGGCCGCACTGATGAAGTTTGAGAGTCGGACCCACCACAATAACCGAACGACCCGAGTAGTCGACACGCTTACCCAACAAGTTCTGACGGAAACGACCGCCCTTACCCTTGATCATGTCAGCCAATGACTTAAGCGGACGCTTGTTGGCGCCAGTCATAGCCTTGCCACGGCGGCCGTTGTCGAGCAGCGAGTCGACGGCTTCCTGCAGCATACGCTTTTCATTGCGCACGATGATTTCCGGAGCTTTCAGCTCCAGCAGGCGCTTGAGACGGTTATTCCGGTTGATCACGCGACGATAGAGATCGTTCAAATCAGAAGTGGCGAAGCGACCGCCATCCAACGGCACCAGGGGACGCAATTCCGGCGGCAACACTGGCAGCACGTCCATGATCATCCACTCGGGTTTAATACCCGACTTGTGGAAAGCTTCCAATACTTTCAAACGCTTGGCAATCTTCTTGATCTTGGCTTCAGAACCGGTCGATTGCAGTTCGTGGCGCAGATTGTCCATTTCTGCATGGATATCCAGCGTACGTAGCAACTCACGGACTGCCTCAGCACCCATCAGCGCAACGAACTCATCACCGTATTCTTCAACCTTGGCCAGATAGTCATCTTCCGACAACAACTGACCACGATTAAGCGGGGTCATGCCCGGCTCAATCACGATGAAACCTTCGAAATACAGCACACGCTCAATATCACGCAGCGTGATATCCAACACCATGCCCAAACGCGAAGGCAGGGACTTCAGGAACCAGATGTGCGCAACAGGAGATGCCAGCTCGATGTGGCCCATGCGCTCACGACGGACTTTGCTAAGCGTGACTTCAACACCGCACTTCTCGCAGATAACGCCACGATGCTTGAGACGCTTGTACTTGCCACACAGGCACTCGTAATCCTTGACTGGCCCGAAAATGCGGGCACAGAACAGACCGTCACGCTCCGGCTTGAAGGTACGGTAGTTAATGGTTTCCGGCTTCTTGACTTCACCGTACGACCAGGAACGGATCTTGTCAGGCGACGCCAGGCCGATGCGAATCGCATCGAACTCTTCTTCCTGCGTTACCTGCTTGAACAAGTCGAGCAAAGCTTTCATGTCTTTTTACCTCGTATGACCCGTGAGGCCCTGCAAACCTTGGCAAAGATTTGCCTTCAGCTTTTGGGGCGCCTGGCGGGACGCGGCCTCACTGCCTCGTCCCACGCGCCCATGTTGTTGCGACCGCGATTTAGTAACGATCCAAATCGATATCAATACCCAACGAGCGGATTTCCTTCACCAGCACGTTGAAGGATTCCGGCATGCCGGCATCGATCTTGTGATCGCCCTTCACGATGTTCTCGTACACCTTGGTACGACCATTCACATCGTCAGACTTCACCGTCAGCATTTCCTGCAGCGTGTACGACGCGCCATAAGCTTCCAACGCCCACACTTCCATCTCACCGAAGCGCTGACCACCGAACTGCGCCTTACCACCCAGCGGCTGCTGAGTAACCAAGGAGTACGGACCAGTCGAACGGGCATGCATCTTGTCGTCAACCAAGTGATGCAGTTTCAGCACGTGCATGTAACCCACGGTAACCCTACGCTCGAACGGCTCACCAGTACGGCCATCATGCAACTGAAGCTGTGTCTTGGTGTCGTTAAAGCCTAGACGCTTGGTCTGATCTGCGTTGGTCGGATAGGCCAACTCCAGCATAGCCATCAAGTCAGCTTCTTTAGCACCATCGAACACTGGCGTTGCAAAAGGCACACCGTCACGCAGATTGTCTGCCAACTCCAGGATTTCGCGATCGTTCATCGCGGCCAGATCTTCCGGCTTGCCTCTCGAGTTGTAGATCTGCTCCAGGAACTTGCGCACTTCACCTGCACGCTTGGCTTCCTTGATGCTTTCATCCTTAAGCATGCGGTCGATACGTTGACCCAAGCCCTTGGCAGCCCAACCGAGGTGGACTTCAAGAATCTGACCCACGTTCATCCGTGATGGCACACCCAACGGATTCAGCACGATATCCATCGGCGTACCATCGGCCATGTGTGGCATGTCTTCGATCGGCAGAATCTTGGACACCACGCCCTTGTTACCGTGACGGCCAGCCATCTTGTCGCCAGGCTGCAGACGACGCTTCACGGCCACATAGACCTTGACCATCTTCTGAACACCCGGTGGCAGTTCATCGCCCTGGGTCAACTTACGCTTCTTGTCTTCAAAACGCAGATCGAACTCAGCACGCTTCTGCGACAGATTGTCCTTCATCAGCTCCAGCTGCTTGGCGACTTCTTCGTCAGCCAACCGGATATCAAACCAGTCATGACGTGCCAGATCTGCCAAGTATTCCTTGCTCAGCTCAGTGCCCTTGGCAATACGCTTCGGTCCGCCATTGACTTTCTTACCAACAAGCAAGCGCTCCAGACGCTCGAAAGCATCGTTCTCCAGAATCCGCAGCTGATCATTAAGATCAAGACGATAGCGTTTGAGTTCATCATCGATGATCGATTGAGCACGACGATCTCTATCAATACCTTCGCGCGTGAATACCTGGACATCGATAACCGTACCGCTCATGCCGGACGGGACACGTAGCGAAGTGTCCTTCACATCGGATGCCTTCTCACCGAAGATAGCGCGCAGCAGCTTTTCTTCAGGCGTCAGCTGGGTTTCACCCTTAGGTGTCACCTTACCGACCAGCACATCACCCGCTTCAACTTCAGCACCGATATAGACGATACCTGCTTCATCCAGACGGCCAAGCATACGCTCGGACAGATTGGAAATGTCGCGGGTGATTTCTTCCGGTCCAAGCTTGGTATCACGGGCAACGACACTCAGCTCCTCGATATGGATCGATGTATAGCGATCTTGCGCCACCACACGTTCCGATATCAGGATCGAGTCTTCGTAGTTGAAACCGTTCCACGGCATGAAGGCGACCAGCAGGTTCTGCCCCAATGCCAACTCACCCAGGTCTGTAGATGCACCGTCCGCAATCACATCGTGGGCGGTAATCACATCACCAACGCGTACGATAGGACGCTGGTTGATATTGGTGTTCTGGTTAGAACGGGTGTACTTAGTCAGGTTGTAGATATCTACACCGACTTCACCCGCGCTGGTTTCGTTGTCGTTAACACGGATCACAACACGGTTTGCATCGACATAATCGACACGACCACCACGCAGTGCCTTAACGGCAGTACCCGAGTCAACCGCACAAGTACGTTCGATACCGGTACCAACCAACGGCTTTTGCGCACGCACACAAGGCACGGCCTGGCGTTGCATGTTGGCGCCCATCAAAGCACGGTTGGCGTCATCGTGCTCCAGGAACGGAATCAGCGAGGCTGCAACCGACACGATCTGGCTAGGTGCAACGTCCATGTATTGGACACGCTCTGGACGAGCGACGATGGTTTCACCGTGCTCACGGCAAGTCACCAGCTCATCAATCAACGTACCGTTGTCATCCAACTTGGCATTTGCCTGGGCGACCACGTACTTGCCCTCTTCGATCGCAGACAGGTATTCGATCTCGTTGGTTACCTTGCTATCCACCACCTTACGGTATGGGGTTTCCAGGAAACCATATTCGTTGGTACGGGCATAAATAGCCAACGAGTTGATCAGACCGATGTTCGGGCCTTCCGGCGTCTCAATCGGACAAACACGACCATAGTGCGTTGGGTGTACGTCACGCACTTCAAAGCCAGCACGCTCACGGGTCAAACCACCCGGCCCCAACGCTGAGACACGACGCTTATGGGTGATTTCGGACAACGGATTGGTTTGGTCCATGAACTGCGACAACTGCGAGGAGCCGAAGAATTCTTTGATCGCAGCCGAAACAGGCTTGGCATTGATCAAATCGTGCGGCATCAGATTTTCGCTCTCAGCTTGTGAGAGACGTTCTTTCACAGCACGCTCAACGCGCACCAAGCCAGCACGGAACTGATTCTCCGCCAACTCACCCACGGAACGGACACGACGATTACCCAAGTGGTCGATATCATCGACTTCGCCGCGGCCGTTGCGCAGTTCTACCAGGATCCCAATCACCGCCATGATGTCGTCGGTGCTCAACACAGCCGGACCAGTGATGTCTTGTTTACCCACACGCTCGTAGAACCGCTTGTGCCAACCGGGCGCCTTGTCGTCCAGACGATCTGGATAGGCTCTACGGTTGAACTTCATACGACCAACGGAGGACAGGTCGTAACGATCTGCCGAGAAGAACAAGCCTTGGAACAATGCCTCGACCGAATCTTCAGTCGGCGGCTCGCCAGGACGCATCATGCGATAGATGGCAACCCGCGCGGCTTGGCGATCGGGCGTTTCATCCAGGCGCATAGTGTTCGAGATGTAAGCACCCTGATCAAGATCATTGATATAGAGGAGCTTGACTTCCTTCACGCCCGAAGCATCCAGTTTGATCAGGAGCTCTTCGGTGATTTCCTCATTGGCCTTGGCAATGATCTCGCCAGTACCTGGGTGAACCACATTGGCACCGAGTACACGACCCACAAGCAAATCAGCAGGGACTTCCAACTCTTTGACGCCTGCCGCCTGCAAATCACGAATGTGCTTAGCAGTAATGCGCTTGTCCTTCTGGACAAGCAACTTGCCATCGCTCCCAACAATGTCGAACTTGGCCACTTCACCACGCAGGCGCTCCGCAACCAACTCCATGAACACGCCTTGGCGAGACAATCGAGCAACATCGAACTCGTAAGACTCCGCGAGAATTTGCTCGTTGTTGTAACCCAATGCACGCATCAAAATCGTCACAGGCATCTTGCGGCGACGGTCAATACGGAAGTAGAGCAGATCTTTCGGATCAAACTCAAAATCAAGCCAGGAACCACGATAAGGAATAATACGGGCAGAGAACAATAGCTTGCCCGAGCTGTGTGTCTTACCCTTATCGTGTTCAAAGAACACACCTGGCGAACGATGCAACTGAGAAACGATGACGCGCTCAGTACCGTTGATAACGAACGAGCCATTCTCGGTCATGAGCGGAATCTCGCCCATGTACACCTCTTGCTCCTTCGCCTCCTTGACTACAGGCTTCGATGACTCCCGGTCAAAGATTGTCAGGCGAACTCGAGCACGCAAGGGTGCCGCGAACGTGATACCGCGCTGCTGGCACTCCACCACGTCAAAGGGTGGCTCACCCAACTGATAGCTGACGAAGTCGAGCCGAGCGTAGCCATTATGGCTAACGATCGGGAAAATCGATGAGAAAGCAGCCTGCAGGCCGATACTACGACGATCTTCTACCGATACACCAAGCTGCAAGAACTCGGTGTAGGAGTCGATTTGGGTGGCGAGCAGATAGGGAACGTCGAGAACGTTCGCACGCTTCGCAAAACTCTTACGAATGCGTTTCTTCTCAGTGAACGAGTAACTCATAGAGTCTCCGATCGAGGTGGGGCGCTAAAACCAAACCGCAAGGCCCGTATTAGCAGGCTTTCCGGTTTGGCTGCGCGGTTTGCCGACGATTTACTACAAGCGCAAGAAGGCTGACGACAAGGTCGTCAGCCTATCTCGCATCACCCGAAGGTGATTACTTCATCTCAGCGGTAGCACCAGCTTCAACAAGCTTCTTCACCATGGCTTCAGCATCAGCCTTAGGTGCGCCTTCCTTAAGGGTCTTAGGAGCGCCGTCAACCAGATCCTTGGCTTCCTTCAAGCCCAGGCCAGTCAGTTCACGCACAACCTTAATTACGCCAACCTTGTTAGCACCAGCGCCGGTCAGAATAACGTCGAAGTCAGTCTTCTCTTCAACAGCAGCAGCGCCAGCAGCGGCAGGGCCAGCAACAGCCATTGCAGCAGCGGAAACACCAAACTTTTCTTCGAACGCCTTAACCAGGTCGTTCAGTTCCATAACGGTAAGGTTGCCTACGGCTTCGAGAATGTCTTCTTTGGTCAGAGCCATGTTTAATTACTCCTGATTAATACAGTCTGTCTATTTGAAAAGGCCGTCTGCACGAGGCAGACTTAAGCAGCTTCTGGTGCTGCTTCCACTGCCGCTGCTTCTGGAGCCGGGGCGCCGTCGGACTTCTTGGCAGCCAGCGCGGCCAAGCCACGAGCGAACGAGGAAACAGGGGCTTGCATAACACCCAGCAACATAGCGAGCAGCACTTCGCGGCTCGGGATCGAAGCAAGTTGGGTTACTTCGGCAGCATTCAATACCTTGCCTTCGTAAGAGCCCGCCTTAACAACAATCTTGTCATTTTGCTTGGCAAAATCAGCCAATACCTTGGCAGCAGCCACTGGGTCAGCGGAAATACCGTACACCAATGGGCCTACCATGTGGTCACTCAAGCCAGTAAAAGCAGTATCCTGCACAGCCCGGCGAGCCAGGGTGTTTTTCAGAACACGCAGATACACACCTTGCTTACGTGCTTCAGCACGAAGCTTGGTCATAGCACTGACCTGAATACCACGATATTCAGCTACCACGATGGTCTGAGCTTTTGCTACTTCAGCAGCAATCTCAGCCACTACAGCCTTTTTATCGTCGAGATTAAGACTCAAGGTCTACCCTCCTAGAAAATCCACTCACAAGGAGCGGGGCCTAAAAGAAATGGCGACCAATTATCAGGGAGTGAACCGCTGTACCATTAGATACAACAGCAAATCCTGTTCTTGGGTACACCATCTGCGTAGGGCGGGGTGACGTGAGCAGTAAACCACTCCGTATCACCTAGCCGATTAAGGCGACTAGCAGAACATGTCGGCCAGTTACCCCCTACGGTCTTTGATAATCTGCAGCCACCTTTCGATAAACTACAGCCCAAAGTCCGTGTTGGTGCAGCAATGCCGCACCCTTAATACTTAAGCGCCCAATACCGAACTGGTATCAACACGCACACCAGCACCCATCGTGCTGGAAACAGCGATCTTCTTGAAGTAAACACCCTTGGAAGAAGCTGGCTTAGCCTTTTGCAAAGCGTCAACCAGCGCCGCCAAGTTAGCCTTCAGATCCGCAGCATCGAATGCAGCGCGGCCGATAGTGGTATGAACGATACCGTTCTTATCGGTACGATACTGAACCTGACCGGCCTTAGCATTCTTAACAGCTTCAGCAGCATTCGGCGTTACCGTGCCAACCTTCGGGTTAGGCATCAAACCACGCGGACCGAGAATGGTACCCAGCTGACCAACAATACGCATGGCATCCGGCGTAGCAATCACCACGTCAAAATCCATCATGCCGCCTTTGATCTGCTCAGCAAGATCTTCGAAGCCCACGATATCTGCACCAGCAGATTTTGCAGCTTCAGCATTCGCACCTTGAGCAAATACAGCAACGCGAACAGTCTTACCTGTACCCTTTGGCAGAACAACGGAACCACGCACAACTTGGTCAGACTTACGAGCATCAACACCAAGATTGATAGCCACATCAACCGACTCGCTGAACTTGGCTGTTGCGCCACCCTTGACCAAAGTCAACGCCTCATCGATAGCGTACAACTTGTTACGGTCGATCTTTGCTTTCAGAGCAGCGACGCGCTTGGAAACTTTAGCCATTTACACACCCTCCACATTCAAGCCCATTGAACGAGCAGAACCCGCGATGGTGCGTACAGCAGCGTCCAGATCAGCTGCAGTCAAGTCTGGAGTCTTGGTCTTAGCAATGTCTTCAAGCTGAGCACGAGTAATGGTGCCAACCTTGTCTGCATGCGGCTTGCTGCTGCCCTTAGTAATACCGACAGCCTTCTTGATCAGAATGGTTGCTGGCGGTGTCTTCATCACAAATGTGAAAGACTTATCCGCAAAAGCGGTAATCACCACAGGAATTGGCAAACCAGGTTCAACGCCTTGCGTCTGGGCGTTGAAAGCCTTACAGAATTCCATGATGTTCAGGCCACGCTGACCCAATGCCGGACCAATAGGAGGCGATGGGTTCGCCTTGCCTGCCGGCACCTGCAGCTTGATATAGCCAATAATTTTCTTAGCCACGGTGTGCTCCTAAGATGGGTATTTGACGCGAGTAAAACTCGCTCCCCAGTTACTAAAACCGACTTACGCCGGCACTTTCAAACATTTCCAGAACTAAACTTTTTCGACCTGAGAGAAGTCCAATTCAACCGGTGTAGCACGACCAAAAATCAACACCGATGCTTTAAGCTTGCTCTTGTCGTAATTCACTTCTTCAACCGTTGCATTAAAGTCCGCAAATGGTCCTTCAGTAACACGCAATACCTGTCCCACATCAAACAACACCTTGGGCTTCGGTTTTTCAACACCTTCTTGCATTTGCGCCATGATGCTTTCGACTTCCTTGACGGAAATCGGGGTAGGCCGCATGCCAGACCCACCAATAAAACCCGTCACCTTAGGCGTATTCTTCACCAAGTGCCAAGTCTCATCGGTCATATCCATTTCCACTAGCACATAGCCAGGGAAAAATTTACGCTCGGTCAAAGCCTTGGTTCCATTACGGATTTCCATGACCTCTTCCACCGGCACCAGAATCTGACCAAACAGATGCTGCATCTCAGAGCGTTCGATCCGCTCCTTTAAAGCCTTCATCACACTCTTCTCAAAACCCGAGTAAGCGTGAACCACATACCAGCGCATTGCCATCTTGTTATCTCCGACGGATCGATCAGCTGCGCTTTAACAGCACATCATAGAACAGCCAGGTCAGGCCAGAATCGACCAGCCACATGAACAAAGCCAGCACAAAAGTAAACAGGAATACCATACCGGTAACCTGCCACACCTCTTTCTTGTTAGGCCAGACGACCTTTTCCGCCTCCTTGATAGAGTCTCTGGCGTAATCAACAAAAGTACGGCCGGTTGCAGAATACCAAACCACCAGCGCCGCCAGCAAAACCCCAAGCACTACCGCCGATACACGAAGTACTTTTTGATCTATCGGGAGCAAATAGAAGCCCGCAACACCTGCCGCAACCAGCAACAAGGCCGCCCCAAGCTTCAATTTATCTGTGTTTTCCATGCGTCGGCTCAATGCCCAAGAAATAAAAGATAGCCGCTTTCCTAACGGAAAACGGCTGCCTTATTAAATAAAAACCAAACCACCATTGTGGCAGGCGAGGAGGGCCTCGAACCCCCAACCCCCGGTTTTGGAGACCGGTGCTCTGCCAATTGAGCTACTCGCCTTTAATCCCGCCTTATACAATCACTTGCCTAAGGCAGTCAAACAATTTACTCGATGATCTTAGCAACAACACCAGCGCCTACAGTACGGCCACCCTCACGGATAGCGAAACGCAGACCCTGCTCCATCGCGATCGGAGCAATCAGTGCAACCGTCACTTCAACGTTGTCACCTGGCATCACCATTTCGGTACCAGCCGGCAGCTCAACCGCACCTGTCACGTCCGTAGTACGGAAGTAGAACTGTGGACGATAGCCGTTGAAGAATGGCGTGTGACGACCACCTTCGTCTTTGGACAACACATAAACCGAACCAGCAAACTTGGTGTGCGGCTTGATCGAACCAGGCTTGGCCAATACTTGACCACGCTGAACTTCTTCACGCTTGGTACCACGCAGCAACGCACCGATGTTGTCGCCAGCTTGACCTTGGTCCAACAACTTGCGGAACATTTCAACACCAGTACAGGTGGTTTTAGCCGTTGGGGTGATGCCAACGATTTCGATTTCTTCACCAACCTTGATGATGCCGCGCTCAACACGACCGGTCACAACGGTACCGCGACCAGAGATCGAGAACACGTCTTCCACTGGCATCAGGAACGCGCCGTCAATAGCACGCTCAGGCGTTGGGATGTAACTATCGAGCGCTTCAGCCAAACGGAAAATCGCTGGCTCGCCGATTTCCGACTGGTCGCCTTCCAGCGCTTTCAGCGCAGAACCCTTGATGATGGGCAGGTCGTCGCCAGGGAATTCGTATTTGCTCAACAATTCACGAACTTCCATCTCAACCAGCTCAAGCAACTCAGCGTCATCAACCATGTCAGCCTTGTTCATGAACACGATGATGTAAGGCACGCCAACCTGACGAGCCAACAGGATGTGCTCACGAGTCTGAGGCATAGGACCATCAGCCGAGGACACAACCAGGATCGCACCATCCATCTGAGCCGCACCGGTGATCATGTTCTTCACGTAGTCGGCGTGACCTGGGCAGTCAACGTGTGCGTAGTGGCGGTTAGCAGTCTCATACTCGACGTGTGCGGTATTAATCGTAATACCGCGAGCCTTTTCTTCTGGCGCGCTGTCGATCTGATCATAACCCTTGGCTTCGCCACCGAACTTCTTCGACAGAATCGTGGTGATTGCAGCTGTCAGCGTAGTCTTGCCGTGGTCAACGTGACCGATCGTGCCAACGTTTACGTGCGGCTTGGTCCGCTCGAATTTCTCTTTTGCCATGACGGAGTCCTTAAATTGCGAATAGAAGAAACTATCAAGGGATGGTGCCCATGGGCAGATTCGAACTGCCGACCTCTCCCTTACCAAGGGAGTGCTCTACCCCTGAGCTACATGGGCATTCCACACAAACGATGGAGCGGGTGAAGGGAATCGAACCCTCGTCGTAAGCTTGGAAGGCTTCTGCTCTACCATTGAGCTACACCCGCACGACAAGATTTCCAACCCGCTTGCCACGCGGTAAAACACCGCGACGCTATTACTTCTTAAATTCTGGTGGAGGGGGAAGGATTCGAACCTTCGAAGGCAGAGCCGTCAGATTTACAGTCTGATCCCTTTGACCGCTCGGGAACCCCTCCTGAATGAGGGGCGCATTATGGGTAAGCAGACAGACCTTGTCAAAACATTTTTCAAATATTTTTTGGGCTGTAATGCAGAGCCCATCTGCCTTACCGAACAATGGGCATCAAGATTGCTTAGTTTGGTGCATGTTACCAACCGCCCACACCAGAAAAATATCTTCTCGTTCTGTGCAGCGGGGTAGCGCGCTACTTGCCTTTTTCCTGGTGGTAAGCGTTGCTTTTCTGGCTTTGATTGTTTCGAAGCTCGGACAAGTAGTCCCTCCTCAGAACAAGAGTGATGAGATTACTGACAGTGCTTTGCAAGCAGCTAAAGCTGCACTACTTGGCTGGACGGTAAGTCACGCCGACCTGCCGGGATTATTGCTTTATCCAGATCGTAATAATACGGATGGAGACTATGATGGTACCTCCGACTGCCCCTCAATTTCTGGGAACACATCCCTTCTTGGCTCATTACCTGACAAGATTGATAGCAACTCAGCCAATTTTGGGAATTGTTTAGCCGACCAGAATAACTCTCGCCCCATTGGCATTAGTTATTTAAGGGACGGTAGCGGCACCAAGCTTTGGTATGCAGTCTCGCAAAATCTGCTTGTTGGTTATCCTGGCTCTGTTGATCCAGACATTACAACCGCATGGTTAGGCACACCAGCTCCTTTCTTGTGGTTAAAAATATGTAGCGGCAGCGGTGTCCCGATAGACGATGTCGCATTCGTCATCATTGCGCCAGGGCCTCCATTAGTTGGTCAAAATCGCAACGCCGCAGCTCCAGCAGTTAGTAACTTCTTGGAAGGCATTCCTAATGGTGGCACAGGAGCTTGCGCCGGCCCCCAGAGCAATGCTGATACTGACGTTAATTTGACTTTCGTCTCAACCCCTCAAACAAATACGTTCAACGACAAACTCACTTACGTCACGAAACGTGAACTAATTAATGCACTGGTAGTAAGGGTTATTAATGAAATACGCAGTGCGCTGGACAGATTCCATAGTCAGTACAACGAATACTCAGACGCTGGGGACAACTCCGGCGAGTGCAATGCCAACTCAAACAAAAACCGCTTACCGCTAAATAACACCAACACGAATAGTGGCTGCCAAGGAAAAGGGCTAAGTAGTCTTCCAACGTGGATTCGTTCAGAGACAACGAAAGGTTGGTTTCTTCAGACTACTTATGTGAAAAATAGTGCAGATCAAGTCACATTGACGCTTAGTAACTGTGACACCCCATTTGTTTTTAATTGGAACAACACCACAAAGCGAACAGATGTGATGCCATCACCTTTGCAATGCAGAAAATTGGCGCCATGAACCCAAGGAAAAAATGGTTACAACATGGATTTACACTCGCGGAGTTGGCCACCGTTATGGTGATTATTGGTCTGCTGCTCGGAGGGATAATGACTGTGCTACCAAGGCAAATGGAGCACCAAAGATACTTACAAACACAGAAGGCGCTGACAGATATTTCCGATGCATTGATTGGTTTCGCTTTAGCGCACCCAGGAGTCCCAACAGGCCTCCGTGGTTATCTACCATGCCCCGATTCCCCCGAGGCCACTGCGCCTAACGTACCGGGCGACGGTTTGGAAGATGTCGTCCCAATTAACGGATGTGGCACATCGGGTGACCCCCGTTGTGGCGACAGCAACAACGATAATGTAATAAATTCAAGTGACACCCCGAATCAAAATGTATGTGTCTCGCAAGAAGGCTGGCTTCCCACTGCCACACTAGGGGTGTCATCCAGCGATGGCTGGGGAAACCGATTTCGTTACCGTGTCGATGCAAAATTCAGCAATCACACAACTGGCTTCACTGTGGGTCTCAACAGTGTGGGTAACCTAAGGGTGTGCAGCAACGCAGCCTGCGCAACGACCGTCGCAGATAAATTGCCCGTCGTATTTCTCTCGCATGGGCTCAACGCTGCTGGCGCAAGAAACAGTGCATTCATACTGAATGCCCCACCCTCGGCCGCGCAAGTTGACGAATTGCAAAATACCAACGGTCGAAATGCGGCCGATACCACCAGCATAGTGTGCCCAGCCGATCCAGCAGCCCCTGCCCCAGCCTGCACCTTTGTCAGCCACGAAAGATACGAAACCGATGGCGCAGGCGGGCAGTTTGATGATCAGGTTGGTTGGGTGCCAACCAGCCTCCTGTTTAACCGCTTGGTAGCTGCTGGCAAACTTCCTTAAAGCCTGTTCACAGCCCTACTTTTAGAGCCAAAATCAGCTCGCGGGTTTTAGGCAAAACTCAACACAGCCTTCCCGATTTGTATTTAGTATCAATACACACCCTCGCTCAGTAGCCATCCTCGCTACCTGGTACAACCCGAGCCCGAACCCTGTCGAAGAGGCAACGGGCCGAATCAATAACTTGCCCAATAGCTCTCTCGGAACGGGTTCCCCATCATCCATCACAGTAAGTACCGCCTGGCCATTTAGAACTGTCAACCTTGCCTGAATGCGCAAACCTGGACGAAGTGCCCGCTTATTCAATGCGTTGCCAATCAGATTATCCATTGCGTTGGTAAACAGCCCCTCGTCAAGCATGGCCTCCAACTCCCCATCCGCCACAAAATCGACACCGCTGTCGACATGTCGACACTTTTGCTGTTCCCACCATGTCGCCGCAGTAACACGCTTCACCGATTCGGACGCCAAAGGCAACGTCAGCTTATTTAGCGTGGTTTCGAGCCTACGGGTAATTTCGGGGAGTTGTCGCGCATAAAGCGCTGCAGACTGCTCTGCATCGTGCATAGCGTCCGCTGCCGCCAGCAACAGCTTTAGGGTCTGTAATAGATTCTTGATGTCATGCGTCAAACGGGCCCCAGTCTGATGTACCGCTTCGACATAAGCCTGTTCTGAAAGCAGTTCTTCTCGCAGTTTTGCCTGGTAGAACTGGCTCAGCAATTCGGCAATCAACTGGAATTGCAAATACAACGCCGGCGGAACCGGACGCTCAGACAACAGTACCAACGCAAACCTATCTGCTTTTACAGAAGCGTTGAAGCGCGCACTTTCAGTACCAAATCGTCCAGTCAACCGGTCATAGGACCAGCTACCACCGACCACACCAGGGAGCGTAAGCAGCTCCGCGATGGCGCTGTGGAGAAAGCTCTCAGGGGATGCAGTACGATTGGAATATGCTGTAAGCCGAGTCGACCAGCGCTCAAACGGTGTCCCCAGCTGGAGCACGCGCATAGAAAATAGTGCGCCGATACCGGCGAACCCGGCCCTTGGGTTCCAAAGCCACGCGAAACCACCCAGACCGCCACCTAGTCCTACCAACACCAGGGCTAGTGCCTCCACATAGTTCCAATCAGACAGGGCATCCAACGCCACCGCACCCAGCGGCACAAGCAACGCCAACAGAAGTATGAGCACAGCATCAAAGAAATCGAGCGAAGCCCGCTGACGCTCTGGGCTTGTAACTACAGGCAACGCGCCTAACAGCAACAAACACAGCGGGATGCCGTATTGGAATAAACCTTCAAAGAGAAGCGGATGATTCGCAGCACGTGGCATAGCGACCAGCCAGAGCATAAAAAGCAGGTTCAGCAACATGCCCATATGGAAACGTCGCTGCCAAGGCCGCAATGCACGAAGGGAACGGCTGCCAAACAGACTTGCCAGCAGCGCCAACCAACATAGCATCAATCCTTTGCCAGCCAGCAACGTAAGTACAACACCAACCAGTACAAACCGAATGAACGCTGCCCGGGTAATACGCAGACCGGTATCGAACACCGGCTGCCACAGTAGTAGCAAGCCATATTGCGTAATCAGCAGCATACGGCTAACAGGGCCATCCGCACCAATCAGCAACGAAAACCAAACCAAGCCGACAAGTAACAACGGCAGGATTCGTTCACGAAAAATTGGCAGCTGTTGTATTCGGGTTATGAACGTATTTGGCATAGCTCATGGCTTAGTGACTACAGACCAGCACCAACGTTAAGCATGTCCCTGCTCACGATCACGCGGGCAGTGCTTATAACACCGTGGTTGCAAAACAACTTTAGCTGCACACTCAGCTTAATTTTGGCACGCCCGTTGCTATATTTTCCTCAGCTCGCCTTGGGGCGAATTCCTCGTAGGAGATTGGGTGCCATGAACTACGCAAAACATAATCAACAGGGCTTTACCCTGATCGAAATTGCAATCGTATTGGTCATTATCGGCTTACTGCTGGGCGGCGTGCTCAAAGGCCAGGAAATGATCGAAAACGGCAAGACGAAAAACGCAATCAATGATTTCAATGGCATGTCCGCTGCAGTCAATGCTTTTCGGGATCGCTACCGCTCCCTGCCTGGCGACGAGAACGTCAACACCCAGACCACGCGTGGTTGGGCAGCCAACGTCGGTGGTGGTAACAATGATGGGTTGATCGGTGCGGCAACCGCAAATCCCTTCACCACCAATGGCGGGGAAAACAACAACTTTTGGCGTGCCCTCCGTTATGCCGAACTGATCCAAGGCGACCCAGCACAGACTGCTGCTGCAGCCCGGCCTAACAATGCATTCAACGGCGTAATCGGTGTAACCAGAACCGTCTATGGCATTACCGGTAACGCCATCTGCATGAGTGCGATTCCTGGCAAACACGCTGCTGCAATCGATCGGCAACTGGATGATGGCAACCCACAAACAGGAACCGTCCGCGCAGCCAGCGCTGCTGCAGCGCCTTTGGCCCCGACAGCCGCAGCACCGGGGGTTGCTGTTTATAACGAGACCAATGGTCAACTCTGGACCACTTGCCGTCAGATCTAGCCTCACACAGCAAAGCTTGTTGCTCAGGATGTAAAAAGGTTGCGGGATTGCATACTTTGCATATGCCCATTTACTCCGGCACTTGAGATACCAATCGGCACCGACAAACAAAAACAGCCCCCAGAAGGGGGCTGTTTTTGTTTACACAGGCTTTAGTCACCTACTAATAAGCGGCGCTCTGCCCTGGCCAAAGCATCTGGGACGCCAAGCAGTACCAGCACATCGCCCACCTGCAGCAGCTGCTCTGGCGGTGGTTCATCCAATCTACGACCGCCTTGGCGCAAGCTTCTTACGCTGACGTCGATCTCCTCAAGCTTAATTTCGCTCAATGTCTTACCTACCGCCGCAGTGCCTTCGGTAAGCTGAAGCGAATGCAAACGCGGCTGAGCCTGTTCCTCTATGCCTTCGTCGCTTGCGCCGCGAAAGAACCCTCGGAACAAGCTGTAGCGTTGCTCACGGGCATCCCGGATATGTCGTAGCACCCGGTTAAGCGGCACACCCAGCAACATCAAGGCATGCGAAGCCAACATCAAGCCACCTTCCATGATCTCGGCAACCACCTCATCCGCCCCGGCTTCGCGTAGCTTTTCGATATCGTTATCGTCCCTGGTCCGAATAATGACAGGCAGGTCGGGCCTCTCCTGGCGAACAATATTCAGAATCTTCAGGGCGGAAGGCGTATGGTCGTAAGTCACGATCAGTGCTCGAGCACGCGGCAGCCCCGCTGATATCAGCACCTCACGGCGTGTAGCATCCCCGAACGAGACATTCTCGCCAGCGGCTGCGGCCTCTTTGACACGTTCCGGGTCCAGGTCCAAGGCATAGATCGTGACATCCTCCTGCTGCAGCACCCGTGCCAGCGCCTGTCCACTACGGCCATAACCACACAGAATGACATGGTCCGAAGTTGCCATGGTTCTGGCTGCCAGCTGGGTCAAACGCATCGCCTGCATCATCCAGTCTGACGCGATGAAACGCCGTACGATGCCTTCGGACTGTTGAATCAGAAATGGCGCAGCGAGCATCGACAACAAGATGGCTGCCAACGCCACCTGCTCCACCTGTCGCGGCATCACCCCCGATGCAATCGCCAGCGTCAGCAACACAAAACCAAACTCCCCCCCCTGCCCCAATGCCAAACCGGTACGTACCGCCGTACCTGTACTGGAACCGAACCAACGGACCAACGCTACGATCAATCCACACTTACCCAGCGTAAGGAAAGCAAATACCAGCAAAACTGCAAAGAGGTTCTGCCACAACGCCCCGAGGTCGAGCCGCATGCCTACGGTGATGAAAAACAGCCCCAGCAACAAGTCCCGGAAGGGTCGAATATCCTCTTCCACCTGGTGCCGATACTCTGTTTCCGCAATCAACATACCGGCAAGGAAAGCCCCCAGCGCCAAGCTGAGACCCGCTTGTGCGGTGGCATAGGAAATACCCAGCGTCACCAGCAATACATTCAATACAAATAGCTCTGTGGACCGCCCTTTGGCCACCAAATGAAACAAGGGCCGTAGCAACTTCGGTCCGAAGTACAGCAACACAACAAGCGTGATGGCTATTTTGAGCGCCGCGTATCCCAGCGCCATCCACAAATCGATGCCTGCGGAGCCCAAAGCCGGGGTGACAATCAAAAGCGGCACAACGGCCAAATCCTGAAATAGCAACACCCCGATGGCGTGCTGACCATGCGGTGCATTCACTTCCACGCGTTCCGCCAGCAACTTGGTGACAATGGCGGTGGATGACATGGCCAGAATGCCCCCCAACACCAACCCGACCTGCCAGGACAGACCAAATAGCAATGAGGCTCCCATCACCACCAGCATGGCGGACCCAACCTGGGCTGAACCAAGGCCTAATACAGTGCTACGCATGGCCTTCAGTTTGGGCAGGCTGAATTCCAGACCAAGACTGAACATCAGGAACACCACCCCGTACTCGGCCAGTTCCGAAGCCTGTTCCGACGAAACAATCAAGCTGAATGCGTTCGGGCCTATCGCTATCCCCACCAGCAGATAGCCGAGCATGGCCGGCAATTGCGCCCGACGACAAAGGGTTACCACCGCGACTGCAGCCGCCAGCAAAAGTAAAACGGTTTCAAGCGCGTGATGCATGTGTTACCTGATCAAAGTGATGCGCGGATTATACGAACCCGCATGGAACACACGCGGGGATTCGGCGCTATATATTGGAATATAGACCTCACTGGTCAAGAACCGTGCCCGCTACTGCGCACGACCTGCGACGCTTCCCTTATACTTCTATGCCATGACACCCAATCGCACACTTACACAAGCGAGTCTGCTCGCGCTCGGCCGCGATGTTCTCACTACCGAAGCTGATGCTATCCAGGCCCTGGCAGACCGTCTGGATGAATCATTCGTACAGGCGCATGCATTGCTCCTGAACTGCAAGGGCCGGGTGGTCGTCGCCGGCATAGGCAAATCAGGGCATATCGGTGGAAAGATCGCCGCCACCTTGGCCTCCACCGGTACACCCGCATTTTTCATGCACCCAGCCGAAGCGGCCCATGGTGATTTGGGGATGATCACCGCTGAAGATGTCGTGCTGGCCTTATCGAATTCCGGTGAAAGCAATGAGCTTGTTGCCTTGCTGCCCGCCATCAAGCGTAAAGGCGCCAAGATCATCGCGATGACGGGCAATCCACGTTCGTCGCTGGGTAACGCCGCCGATGTCCATCTTAATTCCGGTGTCAGTAAAGAAGCCTGTCCATTGAACCTGGCACCTACCGCCAGTACGACGGCCTCATTGGCATTGGGCGATGCGCTTGCTGTATGCCTTCTGGAAGCCAGAGGGTTCAGCCGTGATGACTTCGCGCTATCTCATCCTGGAGGTAGCCTTGGGCGCAAATTGCTGGTTCATGTGCGTGACGTCATGCATCAGGGCGAGGAATTACCGGCTGTCAGTACCGAGGCCAGCCTACGTGATGCCTTGTTCGAGATCACCCGCAAGGGGCTTGGCATGACAGCTGTGGTCAATGCAGCTGGCGATCTGGTTGGTGTCTTTACCGATGGTGACCTTCGCCGGGCCATGGACAAGGATATTGACCTCAAACGCGCCGCGATCACTGATGTGATGACCTTGAAGCCAAAGACGATCGACGTCAATCGACTGGCTGTCGAAGCAGTACAGCAAATGGAACAATCCAAGATCTATGTGCTGCTGGTAACCGATGCCGGCAAACTGGCAGGCGCTATTCGCATGCATGATCTGTTGCAAGCCGGCGTGGTCTGACCGTCACAAATTACATAAAGGAATTTTCTGTGCTCGAACGCGCCCAAACGGTCCGTCTCATGATTTTCGATGTGGATGGTGTGATGACAGACGGCAGTCTGTATTACACCGATGCCGGTGAAGAAATGAAAGCATTCAACTCACTTGACGGCCACGGCCTGAAGATGCTCAAGCAATCCGGCGTTCAACTGGCCATCATCACTGGTCGTCAGTCCAAACTGGTCGAACACCGCGCCCGCAACCTGGGTATCGATCATCTCATCCAGGGTGCCCATGACAAACGTGCCTCATTTGAGGCGCTGCTGGACAAGCTCGGTTTCACAGCGGATCAATGCGGCTACATGGGCGACGATGTAATCGACCTGCCAGTTATGCGACGGGCACACTTTGCCATCGCTGTGCCAGACTCACCCACCGTAGTTCGGCAGCATGCGCACTATGTTACCGGTGCGCGCGGTGGCCACGGTGCCGTGCGAGAAGCGTGTGAAGTTATCATGCAAGCCCAGGGTACACTCGACGCGCAATTGGCTGCGTACTTGGCGTAACCATGCTGCCCGACCGCGCTGCACGCGCCTTCCCCTTTTTACTACTGGGACTGATGGCCGGAATGGCGTTGATGCTTGATCGTGTCACCGATGTGCCCAGCTTGTCGCCAGGGGCCGCTATACGGACGCCAGACCTGACGATCAACCAGTTTTCCGCAGTCAGTTACGGTAGCGACGGTAAACCGCTCTATACCCTCAAAGCGGAGAAGATGTTGCGTTACCCCGATGACGGCCGGGCTGAGTTTGAAAAAGCTTCACTGGTGCGGACCCTGCCCACAGAGCCCTCGTTGACCATAACCGCTGAGACCGCACGCTCCACGGCAACCGGCGACAGAGTCTGGTTCGAGCAGAATGTGCAAATGCAACGCGCGGCAAGCCCCGATGCTGTTGCCATCCAGCTGAATACGCGTAACCTGTTGCTGGATACCGCCCGTGGCACTGCCTTCTCGGACGCCGCAACGCAAGCCTGGATGGGCGACGACCAGATACGCAGTACCGGATTTGATTACGACCATAATACCGCGCAGCTGAGACTGCGCTCCAAAGTGAGCATTGACTATGCCCCGCCCAAACGCTGAGCTGATACTGGCGGCCGCTCTAGTTAGCCTGGCCGCATTATCAGCCCAGGCTGAACTGGCTGACCGCAGCCAAAAAATTCATATTGATGCCGGTGGCGGCTCACGAGATGCAAAGACAGGCCTCTCCATTCTGGAAGGCGGCGTCAAGTTGACCCAGGGCACATTGTCGCTAAAAGCTGAGCGCGCCACCCTGCAGGAGCTGCCGAGTGGCGACCAGCAGATCAAGGCACATGGCCGGCAGGTAGAATTCCGCCAAAAGCTGGAAGGTGAACGTGGCTGGCTGGACGGCAAGGCAGACCAACTGGAATACGATAGCAAGAGCGGTGATGTCCGCCTACAAGGCAAGGCCTGGCTGAAAATAAGCGGTAATGAAATCAGTGCCAGCACAATCACTTACAACACCCAGACCGAACTGTACAAGGCGGAAGGCGGCCCGACTGAAAAAGGCAACGACGGCCGGTTACAGATGGTGATCCAGCCTCAAGTCAAGTCGACCGATAACAAGCCGGTTGAAGGACAAAGCAAGCCATGACAACCCGCTTGTCCGCACAACACCTGCAGAAACGTTATAAGTCGCGAACCGTGGTACGGGATGTGTCCCTGCATGTCGATGCTGGCGAAGTTGTCGGCTTGCTCGGCCCTAATGGCGCCGGCAAGACAACCAGCTTTTATATGATTGTGGGCTTGGTGGCGCTCAATGGCGGCCAGATCCAGCTTAACGATGCGGACATCACGCATCTACCTATGCATGATCGTGCCAAAATGGGCCTCGGTTATCTGCCGCAGGAAGCCTCGATCTTCCGCAAACTCACCGTGGCAGAAAACATAAGAGCCATTCTGGAACTTCATGAACGCAGCAGCGACGCTATCGAAGCGCGCCTGGAAGAACTGTTACGTGAACTGAATATTTCCCACTTACGGGACAGCGCTGCATTGGCGCTTTCCGGTGGTGAACGGCGGCGCTGCGAAATTGCACGTGCGCTGGCGGCCAATCCACGATTCATTCTGCTGGACGAGCCATTCGCCGGCGTAGACCCGATTGCGGTCATGGACATCCAGAAAATCATCGGCTTCTTGAAACAGCGGCAGATCGGCGTGCTTATTACCGATCACAACGTTCGTGAAACCCTGGGTATTTGCGACCGGGCCTATATCATTAATGAAGGCAGCGTACTTGCCTCGGGTAGCGCAGAAGAGATCGTACATAACGACAATGTACGTCGGGTCTACCTTGGTGAGCATTTCCGGCTGTAAACCCTCAACGCACAGGCCGGTATGAAACAGTCTCTCCAGCTCAAACTCTCCCAGTCTCTGACACTTACGCCGCAGTTGCAGCAATCCATCAAGCTGCTGCAATTGTCCACTCTTGACCTAAATCAAGAGATTGAACGCTTCCTGCAGGATAATCCCATGCTGGAACGCGAGGACGACACCGAGCCAGATACCTATATGGTGCGGGAAGACGGTACCCCGACTGCACCAGCAGAGCAGGAAGCTGCAAGTACCGAAACACCATCCGAGGAAAGCAGTCAACCTGACTTCGACATGGATGACTCGCTGGGTGACAACTACTGGAACGAGGCCTCTGGCAGTGGAGGTAAAAACAACGATGGCGATGACGAATTCGATCCCCAGGCCAATGTCGCGAGAATTTCCACCCTGCGTGAGTATCTACTTGAACAGCTTGGCCTGTTGCCGCTGAGCTTTCGGGATCGTGCCGTCGCTAGTCTAGTTATTGATGCGCTCGATGATGACGGCTATTTGGGCATGAGCCTTGCTGAAATATTTGAACTGGTGCCTGCCGAATTACGGGCAGAGCTTGAACTTGAGCTGGAAGAACTGCAAATTGCATGGCAATTAGTAAGACAGTTGGAACCTTGTGGCGTTGGCGCTGTCGATCTAAAAGATTGCCTTAGTTTGCAGTTGCGACAACTGAATAGAAACGAACCGGCGTGCGAGTTGGCCTTGGCCGTGGTTACCAACGGTCTCGATTTATTGGCCAACAAGGACTACAGTAAACTTAAGCGAACGCTAAAGTGTGACGACGAATCACTACGGGCTGCACAGGAGCTTATCAAGCGGTTAAGCCCTCATCCTGGCGCAGAATTTGGTGATTCGGATACCCGTTACGTGGTGGCGGATGTGGTCGTGAAAAAGATGAAACAAAGCTGGACGGTGCAGTTGAACGAAGCTGCGATGCCCAAGTTGAAGGTCAACCAGTTGTACGCAAATATTCTGCGTCAACAACGCGATAGCGGCACGGGTCTTTCCGGGCAGCTGCAAGAAGCGAAATGGCTGATCAAAAACGTGCAGCAGCGCTTCGAGACCATCTTGCGCGTTGCTCAGGCTATCGTCGAGAAGCAACAGCGTTTCTTCGAGCATGGCGATGTGGCCATGCGTCCCTTGGTGTTACGCGATATCGCCGAGGAGCTAGATCTGCACGAATCAACCATCTCGCGCGTTACCACCCAGAAGTACATGCTTACTCCGCGAGGCATCTATGAATTCAAGTATTTCTTCGGAAGTCACGTCGACACCGATTCAGGCGGCGAATGCTCTGCGATCGCCATCAAAGCCCTGATCAAGCAACTTATTCAAAACGAAGACCATAAGAGTCCCCTAAGCGATAGCGTCATTGCCGAGGTACTGGGTAAACAAGGCATCAATGTTGCCCGACGCACCGTCGCAAAATACCGAGAAGCACTGCATATCCCTCCCGTGAACCAACGAAAGTCCCTGTAGCCGCCAAAGCAAGATTAATTGGCGACGTCCTTAACACAAGGAGAGTCGTATGAATCTAAACATCAGTGGGCATCATCTCGAAGTTACTCCCGCCATGCGCGAATATGTCGAAGCCAAGCTCGAGCGGGTGACTCGCCACTTCGACCACGTGATAGACATGAATGTCATCGTTTCAGTCGAAAAACTACAACAGAAGATCGAGGTCACTGTTCACGTGCGGGGTAAAGATATTCACGTGGAAGCCGTCCAACCTGACATGTACGCCGCCATCGATCTAGTAGCAGATAAGTTAGACCGCCAAGTGCTCAAGCACAAGGAGAAACGCTACAACGACAGACACACCGACGCGTTGAAGTATCAATCTATGCCGGAGCAGCCGGCCGCTTAAAAGTATTGCTTCACTTCTGACGCGCGAGGGACGGGAATGGCACTGGGACGCCGTTCCCGTTTTTTATTTCTCAGCGGGTTAAACGACACTTGTACCTAGTACAAATACATGCCTCAAGTCATCAATCACTTCAGAATTAGCGTGTTTATCAACTCATTGAACTTGTTACGATCAGTCGCGAGCAGCTATCAGCAAGGTGCAGAGCAACACATAAGCCCTGATCACAGCTACGCAGCAAGATCGTGAACATGTTCTTACAACACACTCAAAAATTACCTGCCATCCCACATTTACTGCACTAGTCTTGCCTCAAAGCCACACTCAGCATGAAGTCAAAACCTATGCCAACCAACCCGTGCATCGTTACCTTGCCGCCGGCCACGACGGGCGTACAATGGCGGCCTCTTCATGAAGTCTCCCATCATGTCCCTGATTGCTTCCATCCTGCCACCAGATAATGTATTTCTTGATCTGGACCTGACCAGCAAAAAGCGTCTGTTTGAACAGGCCGGCCTTTTGTTCGAGAACAGTCAGGGCATTGCACGTAGCGCAACCTTCGATGCCTTGTTCGCTCGTGAAAAACTCGGTTCGACCGGTTTGGGGCAAGGCGTTGCCATTCCGCATGGACGGATCAAAGGCATCAAACAGGCGGTAGGCACCTATGTTCGTCTGAAAAACCCGATTGCTTTCGAAGCACCCGATGGCAAGCCAGTGTCTTTGGCCTTTGTGTTGTTAGTGCCAGAGCAGGCAACCGACCTGCATTTGCAGATTCTTTCTGAACTTGCACAGCTTTTCAGTGATAAAAAATCGCGCGAAGCACTCTGTGCGGCGACAACCGTCGAAGAGAGCTATCGTTTATTGACCACTTGGCAGTCCTGAGTTGGCACGGTAGCAGCTAGAATCGGGCTATCTGCCGAGAGAGCCCGCCCATGCCGCAAATTACTGTCCGCCAGCTTTTTATCGACAATGCCGAGAAACTGCGCCTGACCTGGCTAGCAGGCCAGAGTGGTGCGAATAATCTGCTTTCCAACGAAGCCGATGCGCAAAAGCCAGCGCACGCCTTGGTTGGCCACCTCAACTTTGTCCACCCGAACCGTGTCCAGGTGCTTGGACTGGCTGAAGTCGCCTACCTCAAAGAGTTAGAAGCCACCGCGCTGAAAAAGTCGCTCGACCATCTTTTCAGCACCGATATGGCTGCGATGATTATCGCCAACGGCCAGGCTGCGCCAGACGTATTGCGTGAATCCTGTGAGCGAGCTCACGTTCCGCTGCTGACTTCACCCGAACAGTCGCCTTACCTGATGGATGTATTGCGCTTTTATCTTGCGAAAGCGCTAGCCGTATCCACCAATCTTCATGGCGTTTTCTTAGATGTGCTGGAAGTAGGGGTACTGATCACCGGCGAAAGCGCGATGGGTAAAAGCGAATTAGCGCTGGAGCTGATCTCCCGCGGCCATGGCATCGTTGCCGACGATGTGGTTGAGCTCTACCGTATTGCCCCCGACACTCTGGAAGGACGCTGCCCCCCCTTGCTGCGGGACTTTCTCGAAGTGCGCGGCCTTGGCGTACTGAATATCCGCACCATATTTGGTGAAACGGCAGTCCGCCCCAAGAAAAACCTGAAGTTGATTATCCATCTCACCAAACAGTCCGAATCGGTAACGCCATTGGACCGATTGCAGATGCAGGCTGCCACACAGTCGGTACTCGACGTAGCGATCCGAAAGGTTGTCATCCCAGTAGCCGCCGGCCGTAACTTGGCCGTTCTCGTAGAGGCCGCGGTACGGAACTATATTCTGCAGCTGCGTGGTATCGACTCGACTCGCGAATTTATCGAGCGCCACCAACGTTTCATGGAATCTGGGGAGTAAGCATGCCATCGGTTGCATCAACACAAGTTGTACTGATTTCCGGCTTGTCTGGTTCCGGCAAGAGCGTGGCGCTCAAACAGCTTGAGGATCAAGGCTATTTTTGCATCGATAACCTGCCAGCCACTTTGCTCCTGCAAGCCGTGCAGTCATTACGCGATGAAGGGCATCGCCGTATCGGTATTAGCGCGGATGTTCGTGGTGTACATAGCCTGCCAGCCCTGCCCGCAGCGGTAGCTACTTTGAAATCACAAGGGTTGGACGTCCGGGCGCTTTTCCTGGAAGCCAAACCCGATGCGCTGCAAATGCGTTTCTCTGAAACCCGGCGTAAACATCCACTCTCGGTAGCCCACCCTGAGCTCACCGTAGCCGAATGCATTGTGCTGGAACAGGAACTCCTGGTCGATGTAGCCAGCCTCGCGCATCGGATTGATACCAGCGACCTCAGCGCCAACGCACTACGCAGCTGGGTAAAGCGACTGCTGGACCTGGACCAATCGCGCCTCACCGTCATTTTTCAATCATTTGGTTTCAAACATGGTCTACCGCTCGATGCAGACCTCGTGTTTGACGTACGTTGCATACCCAACCCCTATTACGACCCCAAGTTGCGTCCACTGACAGGGCGGGATCAACCCGTGATCGACTTTCTGGAAGCACAACCGCTTGGGCAGAAAATGTATACCGACATTTGTAACCATCTTGTCGACTGGTTACCTGCGTTTGATAGCGACAACCGCAGTTATCTCACCGTTGCCATAGGCTGCACAGGCGGCCAGCACCGCTCAATCTGGCTGGCAGAAAAACTGGCCGTCCGTTTTGGCAACGATCGACAAGTGCTCTCCCGCCACCGTGAACGACGTGGGGAAACCTCGTGACGCCACCACCACGCACCGTCACCCTCGCCTTTACGGGTGCATCGGGCATGCCCTATGGCTTACGTTTACTCGACTGCCTTCTCGAAGCCGGTGTACGGGTCTATCTACTCTATTCACAAGCCGCGCAGATCGTCATCAAGCAGGAAATTGGTGAGACTTGGCCATCGCGAGCCAAAGAAGTAGAAACTATGCTTCGGGAACGCGCGAACCTCTCCAATGACCAACTACAGGTATTCGGCAGAGAAGAATGGTTCGCACCGGTGGCATCGGGCTCCAACCCTGCCGATGCGATGGTGATCTGCCCTTGCACCATGGGTACCCTCGCTGCCGTCGCTACCGGCATGAGCGACAACCTCATCGAACGTGCTGCAGATGTCAGCATCAAGGAAGGCCGCAAGCTGATTATTGTGCCTCGCGAAACACCGTTCTCGGCTTTGCACCTGGAAAACATGCTCAAACTCGCCCGCATGGGAGTATGCATCCTGCCGGCCAACCCTGGTTTCTATCATCATCCACAAAGTGTTGGGGAACTGGTGGATTTTGTAGTGGCCAGAGTGCTGGATCAGTTGAACGTACCGCATGAACTGATGGTACGTTGGGGCGATAGCGAAGCCTGATTGGAAGCGGTTCGCGAATCAATTCACTAGCAAATGCCCCGCCATGTATACCTTGGTGCACAGTATTGCGCTATTGACCACGCTGTACGCACCAATATTCAACTCTACCCATATGTAAGGAAAAGACTATGGCCATGGATGTAATCGACTACAAGCTGTTTGGCGATGATATGCAATTCGTCGAGATCGAACTCGATCCGGGCGAAGCGGCGGTTGGTGAGGCTGGTACCTTGTTCTACATGGAAGATGGCGTCCAGATGGACACGATCTTTGGCGATGGCTCCGCAGCACAGCAAGGTTTCATGGGCAAACTGATGGGAGCCGGCAAGCGGCTGCTGACAGGGGAGTCGTTGTTCACCACCGTATTTGTGAACCAGGGTGCAGGTAAAAAGAAGGTCGCATTCGGTGCGCCCTATCCCGGCAAGATCATCCCCGTCAATCTCGGTGAAATCGGTGGCACCCTGATGGCACAAAAGGATTCATTCCTCTGTGCCGCCAAAGGTGTCTCGCTTGGGCTGGGATTCCAAAAACGTCTTGGCGCAGGGTTCTTCGGTGGCGAGGGTTTTATCCTGCAAAAACTGGAAGGCGATGGCATGGCCTTTGTTCATGCAGGCGGCGCCATTATCGAAAAAACGCTTAAACCTGGTGAAAGCCTGCGCGTCGATACTGGTTGCGTCGTTGCCTTCCAGCCCAGCGTGGACTTCGATATCCAATACGTAGGGAACGTTAAGAGCGCCCTGTTCAGCGGTGAAGGCTTATTCTTTGCAACCTTACGTGGTCCTGGAAAAATCTGGCTTCAGTCGTTGCCACTATCACGCCTGGCTAACCGTATCGTGGGTGCGTCCCAGGCTGGGGGTGGCAGCAATGGCGAACAAGGTTCAGTGCTAGGCGGACTGGGTAATCTCTTTGAACGGGAATAGCTTTAGGTCTGCTACGCGTCAGCAATACGGCGTTGAAAACTCCCTCGGAATGCTCATTCACCACGCGTAAACTCCGCTTCCTCGGTTATTTTCGCCTTGTCTTGCTTTAGCTCGCTAGACCTTGGACAGGCTCTTAGAAGCTTCCCAATCGGCATAGGGGCGGCCAGATTACTTGGCCGACCCCTGCCACACCACCCGGCATGCGGGTCCGCACCGGGCGGTTCGAGAAGTTGAGGTTAGGCGAGTCTTGGAACTCCCAGGCGGTCGAAATAGGCGATCGGCAGCGCACGAT